>NZ_JBQCLK010000002.1:0-203946 GCF_051966115.1 Paenibacillus sp. SAFN-117 | reverse complement strand
GGATGGCTCCAGGCAATAACGAAAGCGCTGGAAAGCGCAAGTCCGGTCGAACACGAAAGGGTAACAAAAAGCTTCGAGCCACCCTGGTAGAAGCTGCTCGCTCCGCTGCAAGAACAAAGAACACTTATTTATCTGCCCAGTACCAACGTATTGCTTCCCGTAGAGGAGCAAATCGCGCTGCTGTAGCAGTAGGACACACGATTTTAACAATAGCCTACCACCTCTTAACGCGGAAAGAAAACTATATCGAACTCGGTGCCGACTTTTATGATCAACGGCGAAGAGACATCGTAATTAAGCAAGCAATCAAACGTCTAGAGTCTCTAGGAATAAAAGTTAACATCGAACAATCGGCCTAATTCGATGTTGATACATATTTCTACCCAAGGCCCTTAAAAAAAATGAATTGGCAAGGGTCTAGTTTCGTATTGCCTAAAAGTTACTTTAAGCGTATCTAGATTTTCAAGGTAGTTTCCATATTTCGCTACAGAGGTGCAAACTACTGTGTATGAAATCCAGTTAAACGCTCTAATTCCGCTTGCACGGCACCAGCAGAAAATGGACTTCTTCTCAAGGTAATCGTCCAAGCCGTGAAAGCGTCACCGGTACCGTCAAAGAAGGCACCATCAGAAGGTGAAAATGATGGCTGTTGGCGTAACAAGCGGTCGCTCGTCCATAAAATGCTCCGACAGGAGTTTTTCTCGTCGCATTCCCTTTTGTTCAATACCAAATGTTGCTATAATGTATTCAATTCATTGATTTAGAAGATAAGGGGGACATTTCGATGGCATCAGAGCATTCCTTCGACGTAACTTCCAAGATGGATATGCAGGAGTTAAATAATGCGATTAACCAAACGGAGAAAGAGCTGGCCAACCGGTTCGACTTCAAGGGAAGCAGGAGCAGTCTTTCGCTGGAGAAGGATCAATTAGTAGTTATTTCCGACGATGAGTTTAAGCTTAAGGCGGTTATCGATATCCTTCAATCCAAGATGGCGAAGAGAGGCATTTCTCTGAAAAATCTGGAATTCGGTAAAATTGAGCCGGCCGCCCAGAGCACCGTACGTCAATCCATTGCCTTAAAGCAAGGGATCGATCAGGCCAGCGCCAAGAAGATTAATACGATGATCAAGGATTCCAAGCTGAAGGTAAGCAGTCAGATTCAAGGAGACCAGATTCGCGTATCCGGTAAAAACAAGGATGACTTGCAGAAGGTCATTCAATTGCTGAAGCAAGCCGATCTGCCGCTGGATCTGCAATTTGTAAACTTCCGTTAAACCGCTCTTTCCGCGAGGAGAGCGGTTAAGTATCGTTTTGACACCGTAAATTACATTATATTATACTTAAAGGATAAGGATTGGAAGTCCGGTGATGCAATGAACGGAGAAACAAGTTTGGAACAGGGCTTGGCGGATGCCGCAGCTTGGCGGGAAGCGCTTCGATACGACAGCATGTCCTTAACGATAGAGACAGGTTGGATGACCAAACTTGGCCCGAAATGTAAATAACTCACCGAACTTTTAGGAAAAGGTACTGGAGGCTTACGAATGTCTGAGAAGGTAATGGTGGTTACACTTGGCTGTGAGAAAAATATGGTCGATTCGGAGATTATGTCCGGATTGGTTCATGAACGGGGTTATTCTCTCGTAGACAACAAAGAGGAAGCCACAGTAATCATTGTCAATACATGCGGCTTTATCGATGCGGCTAAGGAAGAATCCGTCAACACGATTTTAGATATGGCGGATTTGAAGCATACCGCCAATTTGAAAGCGTTGGTCGTATCCGGATGCTTGACTCAGCGGTACAAGGAAGAATTAATGAAAGAAATGCCGGAGATCGACGGTATTGTCGGAACGGGAGATTTTATCAATATAAACGATATTATTGATGAAGCTCTGGCCGGCAAGAAGCCGATTATGGTCGGCAATCCGGTCTTCAATTATGAGAAGATTCTGCCGCGGCGGATCGGCACTCCACGTTATACCGCATATGTGAAGATTGCCGAAGGATGCGATAACGCTTGCACTTTCTGCAGCATCCCGATCATGAGGGGGAAATTCCGCAGCCGCAGCATAGAGTCCATTCTTGCGGAAGTCACTCAATTGGCCGAGCAAGGGGTTAAAGAAATCAGCCTTATCGCTCAGGACTCTACCAATTACGGCACAGATTTGTACGAACAATTCATGCTGCCGGAGCTCTTGAATAAGGTGAGCGAAGTGCCGGGGATTGAATGGGTGCGGCTTCATTATGCCTACCCTGGATTTTTCACGGATGAATTAATAGAGACGATTGCCACCAATCCGAAAATATGCAAGTATATCGATCTGCCTTTGCAGCACAGTGAAGACAGGATTTTAAAGAGAATGAGAAGGCCGGGAAGACAGAAGGATTCCCGCGAGCTGATACGCAAGATCCGCGACCGCATCCCGGAGGTTGCACTGAGAACGTCAATCATCGTCGGCTTCCCGGGGGAAACGGAAGAGGATTTCGCCAACTTGGTCAAATTTATTGAAGAGGTGGAGTTTGACCGGTTAGGTGTGTTTACTTATTCCATGGAAGAGGATACCCCAGCCTCCAGGCTGCCGGATCAGGTGCCGGAGGATGTTAAGGAATATAGAGCCAATACGCTGATGGAGATACAGAGACGAATTTCAGAACGAAGAAACGGACGAAGAATCGGCGAGGAACTGGACGTGCTGATCGAACGGTATGACGGACGCAATGACGTCTATATCGGGCGTTCCCAATATGACGCTCCGGAAATCGACGGAGAGGTCTTTGTCACGAATTGTCAGGTCAATATCGGAGAGTTGGTTAAAGTGCGCATTTCCCATTCGATGGAATATGATCTATCCGGGGAGGCTATTGCATGAACTTAGCCAACCGAATAACGCTGGCTAGGATATTTCTAGTCCCGATTATCGTTTTTTTTCTGTTGGTTAACATCAAAATGCCGCAAATCGAGATCGAATCCTTCAGCATCACCTATAACCAAATCATTGCTGTCCTGATTTTCATAGTAGCGGCCAGTACGGACAGCTTGGACGGTTATATCGCCCGCAAGAGAAAGCTTGTCACCAACCTGGGGAAGCTTCTGGACCCCCTTGCGGATAAGCTGTTGGTTTCTGCCGTGCTCGTCTCTCTTGTAGAGATGGGGAAGCTCGATGCCTGGATAGCGATCGTTATCATCAGCAGAGAGTTTGCGATAACCGGACTGCGGCAAATTGCTGCGCTTCAGGGACTGGTCGTAGCGGCGGACAAATGGGGAAAGTGGAAGACGGGAGTCCAAATTACGGCGATTATTGCACTTCTCGTTAACAACTTCCCGTTTGCGTTTATCGGTTTTCCGTTTGATGTTATAGCCAGTTGGGTGGCTGCTATTCTCACCATCTATTCGGGGATTCATTATTTCATTCGAAATAAACATGTCCTCGAGCTATCTGCGGAAGAATAACAAAGGCTCCTTGGGGAGCCTTTCTTTTGCCATTGGACGCATACAGCGTTAGGAGGAGTAAGGATGAAAGCGGAGATAATTGCAGTTGGAACCGAGCTTTTATTAGGGCAAATAGTAAATACGAACGCTCAATATTTATCTCAACAATGTGCAGCTTTGGGAATAGATATTTATTTCCAAACGGTTGTAGGGGACAACGAGGGCCGGCTGCGGCAGGCGCTGGATACCGCCAGACAGAGGGCGGATCTGATCATTTGCACCGGAGGGCTTGGGCCTACGAAGGATGATTTGACCAAGGATGTGCTGGCGGCATTTACCGGGAAAGAATTGATCATGCATGAGCCGTCGCTGGACAAAATCAAGTCCATGTTTCGCGATCGCGGCCTGGCCATGGCGGAAAGCAATGCGAGACAGGCGCTGATGCTGACGGACAGCGATCCTTTGATCAACGATAACGGGCTGGCTGTTGGAGTCGCACTGACCCATGAGGGAACCCATTACATGCTGCTGCCTGGTCCTCCGCGTGAAATGAAGCTTATGTTTGACACTTACGGCACCTCTTGGCTCTCTCGCCTTGCGGACGGCAGAGGGGCATTATATTCCCGTATGTTAAAATTTGCGGGAATCGGGGAGTCGGCCTTGGAGAAGGAGCTGCTGGATCTGATTGAAGCTCAGCAGGATCCGACGATTGCCCCGTATGCCAAGGAAGGGGAGGTCACCGTTCGTCTGACAACCCGTGCTGCTACGGAGGAAGAAGCGAATTCGAAGCTTAAGCCGGTGGAGGAAGAGATTCGCCGCCGATTGGGCAAGCATCTCTATGCAACTGAAGATAAGCCGATTGAGCAGATCATCTACGAGCAGCTTAAGGAGAGGGGAATGACCCTGTCTGCAGCGGAAAGCTGCACCGGCGGTTTGATAAGCGATTTGATTACTTCCGTACCGGATAGCTCCTCGGTGTTTAGCGGCAGTATCGTCAGCTACACTAATGCTGTCAAGGAAACCATCCTTCAAGTGCCCGCCGGTTTATTGGAGGGGCCTGAGGCTCCGGGTGCGATCAGCAAGGAAACCGCAGAAGCGATGGCCGGGAAAGTGCGGGAGCTGTTGGGTACGGATTATGCTCTGTCGGTTACCGGCATCGCCGGCCCCGGGTCGGCGGAAGGGAAGTCGGTGGGGCTGGTCTATATCGGCTTGGCCGAGCGCGGGAAACCGACTACGGTCGTGGAAGGCCGCTATTCCGGGACCCGGGAGCTGATTAAATTAAGAGCTGCCAAAGCCGCTCTATATTTGCTCTGGCAAAGACTTCAAGAGCGATAAGAGGGTGCATAATCTCTTCGATTTGCGTTTAGTTACTGTGCCTTCCGTTAGTTTTAAAAAGACGAGATTTCTTCGAGAATAGCGTTCTTGCGGTCCGTTTGTTAAACTAGGTGCTGGAAACAAGGCAGGGTAACATTTTGGTTCCAGTTATCCCGCGTTTGACCGGAGCTGTCATTACTGGCTCCAAAGTGCAAGCTCGGCTTCTGCAACATTTCTGTTGATTTCAATTCAATTTACCTGTATACTTCTATGTAATAGTCTATGAGCGGAAGCACCGCAGCGGGAGAGTCTAACTCTTTGCTGCGGTTTTTTTTGTTTCTGCTCGGCAGGCCTGCCAGGATTAATCGGGCTCCATTCTGAGCGCATCTACGCATGATGATTGTTACTACCTGCAAGGTGCATGTAATAACGGCCGCTTAGTATAACTGCAATTAAGTACCGAACTTCATTCGAACCATACTGACATCACCAAGTGTCATGCGGAAAAGAGAAGCCTTGACTGTTTAGTTAGGCATGTCCTCTCGTAGATGTGCGATACTCTTCTTGAATAAAAAAAACGAATATATGTTCGAAAAACTACTTGGCAGGGAGCCCAAAAAGAGGTATCATAGAACTATATTAACAGAAGGAAGTGATTGGTTTGTCAGATCGGCGTGCAGCGTTAGACATGGCATTGAGAAATATAGAGAAGATGTTCGGCAAGGGATCCATCATGAAGTTGGGAGAATCGACTCACATGCAGGTTGAGACGGTTCCGAGCGGATCTCTCGCACTGGATTTGGCGTTGGGAATAGGCGGCTTCCCGAGAGGAAGAATTATTGAAGTATACGGACCGGAATCGTCTGGTAAGACGACCGTAGCTCTGCACGCCATTGCCGAAGTACAGAAGATCGGCGGTCAGGCAGCTTTCATCGACGCGGAGCATGCATTGGACCCCCAGTATGCCAAGAAGCTGGGAATTAATATAGACGAATTGCTGCTTTCTCAGCCGGACACCGGTGAGCAGGCACTGGAGATCGCGGAAGCGCTGGTTCGCAGCGGAGCCGTCGATATTATCGTCGTAGACTCGGTAGCCGCATTGGTTCCGAAGGCTGAGATTGAAGGAGAGATGGGGGATTCCCATGTCGGCCTGCAAGCCCGCCTGATGTCTCAGGCGCTGCGTAAGCTGTCCGGTGCGATTAACAAGTCGAAGGTTATCGCCATCTTTATCAACCAGCTTCGTGAGAAAGTAGGGGTTATGTTCGGAAATCCGGAGGTTACTCCCGGAGGAAGAGCGTTGAAATTCTACTCCACGATCCGGCTTGATGTTCGCCGGGTGGAGACGTTGAAGCAAGGGAACGACATGATCGGGAACCGCACCCGGATTAAAGTCGTGAAGAATAAAGTTGCTCCCCCCTTCAAACAAGCCGATATCGACATTATGTATGGAGAAGGTATTTCCCGGGAGGGCAGCATTATCGATATCGGAACGGAAATGGATATTATCGATAAGAGCGGTGCCTGGTACTCCTATGAGAATGAACGTCTTGGACAAGGTCGGGAGAATGCAAAGCAGTACTTGCGGGATAATCCTCAGATTGCAGAGGCTATTGAGCGTAAAATTCGCGACTCCAGCAATTTAGGTCCGGTTATTTCCTCCTCAGAGGAAGAGGACGATGAAGACTTTGAACTAACACTTGAAAACTGATTCATCTACCGCACCTTAATGGTGCGGTTTTCTTTGCAATGTTGACATTTTATAATTTGGCCATCCGTAAAGTATTCCGCAAAGAAAACTTTAGTTGGCCATTAGTGTTTTTCATAAGGAGGATCCCCATGATTTTGATTTCCGAAGAGGGGATCACTTTGGCTTGAGAGAGAATTAGTTAGGCTAGGCGTCCAAAGATACCTGAATGTTTATACATAATTTCCGAGAGCTTCGCAAAGGACTCTGTATAAGCTTCGAAGGCTATTTGTGGGGTTATTTCATAAGGAGGCAGGGATGGACCAGAAACATTCGATCATAACGCGGGTCGAGAAGCAAAAGAGACATCCGCGATACAACATATATATAAATGAAGAATATGCGTTCGCCGCACATGAGGATCTGGTTATTAAACATAGATTGCTTAAAGGAGCCAGCCTGGAGGCGGAGCTAATCCGACAAATCATCCAGGAGGAGGAGCTGCATCAGGCCTATCTTTATGCGATTCGCGTCATCGGCCGGCGACCGCATTCTGCGTATGAAATCAAGGAAAAGCTGAAGACGAAAGGTTATGACGGTGTTACGGCAAACACTGTTTTGGAAAAACTGATTCATCAGCGGTACGTCAACGATTTGGACTTTGCCAAAGCATGGGTAGAGCATAGAGTCCGCATGCAGAAAAAAGGAGCAAGGTGGGTGCGTCACGAGCTCCGGCAAAAAGGAGTCAGTCAAGAAAATGTGGAGAAAGCAATGGCCGACTTGGACCGTGATGCTGAATGGGAAGCGGCTGTGCAATTGGGAGACAAGAAATGGCGGCAGACAAAAGGAGAACCTCGCGATAAAAAACGAAAGGTTGCGGCTTATTTATTAAGAAGGGGATATTCCTCCGCAATCGTTAAGAGGGTCGTAAATACATTAATTAATCGGGATTCAGAGGATGAAGCAACAGAAACTATATTTAATGATGATGATTATTAATGAAGTTAAATATATTTTTTTATCCGGCAACCGGCGTCTTTATTGGAAAGTACCATAATATACTTCGCCTAAGAGAGCTCTCCTTGCTTGACAAGCTTTCTTGACAAAAGATAAAATAACTATGTATATTTTTCTATTCAACCTGGTTCTAGAACGAATCGGGAAATGGGAAAGTAAACCCGCCAATTTTACTTGAACACTGCCAAAGGAAATCGTTTGAATTCCACAACATCCATGTTGTACCAATTATTAAAGCCCCGTTAATTCGGGAATGCTCTCTACCAACAGCTGGATGAACACGCTTAACGAATTGAAACAATTGGGTTAAAAACCGAATGAATTCACCCCAAGCTAATCCCTTGGAGGAATCAACGAGGAGGTGAACAAGATGGGCTCTTCAACGATCCTATGGGCCGTGATCTCACTCGTTGTTGGACTTCTTCTGGGAGCTGGGATTGGCTATTTTGTCCGCAAATCTCTCGCAGAAGCTAAGATTTCGAGTGCTGAACACGCTGCCCAACAGATCATGGAAAACGCCAGAAAAGATGCGGAAGCCCAGAAGAAAGAATCGATTCTGGAAGCCAAGGATGAAATTCATAAACTAAGGGCAGAAGCAGAGAAAGAAATTCGTGACCGCAGAAACGAAACGTCTCGCCAGGAAAGACGATTACAGCAAAAAGAAGAATCGTTGGATAAAAAACTGGAATCTCTGGAGCGTAAAGAGGAACAGGTTGCCAACAAAGAAAAGCGGATCGAAGAAACGCAAGCACAAATTGATCAATTATATAGAGATCAAGTGACCGAGCTGGAACGAATTTCCAACTTGACGATGGAAGAAGCCAGATCGATCATCCTATCTGGAGTAGAGCAGGAGGTTCGTCATGAAACTGCTCAACTGATTAAGGATATTGAGCTTCAGGCCAAAGAAGAAGGAGATAAGAGAGCCAGGGAAATCATTACGCTTGCGATTCAGCGTTGTGCGGCTGACCATGTAGCCGAAACGACCGTATCTGTCGTCTCTCTTCCGAACGAAGAGATGAAAGGCAGAATCATCGGGCGTGAAGGAAGGAACATCCGAGCTTTGGAGACGCTGACCGGAATCGACTTGATTATTGACGATACTCCGGAGGCGGTCATCTTGTCCGGATTCGATCCGATTCGCCGGGAGATTGCCCGGACGGCATTGGAGAAGCTGGTTGCAGATGGACGGATTCATCCGGCACGGATTGAAGAAATGGTCGAGAAGTCCCGCAAGGAAGTGGACGAACGCATCCGCGAGTACGGAGAACAGGCAACGTTCGAGACGGGAGTACATGGCCTGCATCCTGATTTGATCAAGATTTTGGGACGGTTAAAATTCAGAACAAGCTATGGACAGAATGTGCTGAAGCATTCTATGGAAGTAGCTTACCTGGCTGGTCTGATGGCAGGAGAATTGGGAGAAGATGTAACTTTGGCGAAGCGGGCCGGATTGCTTCATGATATCGGCAAGGCACTGGATCATGAGGTAGAAGGCTCCCATGTAGAGATTGGTGTGGAAATTGGTAAGAAGTACAAAGAGCATCCTGTCGTGATTAACAGCATAGCTTCCCACCATGGGGACTGCGAAGCGACATCAGTCATCGCGATGCTGGTTGGGGCGGCAGACGCTTTATCCGCGGCCCGACCGGGTGCAAGGAGAGAAACGCTCGAAACGTATATTAAACGTTTGGAGAAACTGGAGGAAATATCGGAATCGTTCGATGGGGTGGAGAAATCCTACGCCATTCAAGCGGGCCGTGAAATCCGGGTTATGGTTCAGCCGGAGAACGTGGATGATACGGAAGCGTTCCGTCTGGCCAGAGACATTACGAAGAAAATCGAAAATGAGCTCGATTACCCGGGGCATATTAAAGTTACGGTCATTCGTGAAACGAGGGCCGTGGAATACGCCAAATAAATGGCAAAGGCAAAAAGTGGCTATATAAAGCCACTTTTTGCATATTATTTTGGAGAATAGGGAGGAAAATATTATCAAAGTCGTCTTTATTGGAGATATTGTCGGATCCGTAGGTCGTAAAGCTGTGAAAGAAATGATGCCCTATGTAAGAAAAAAATGGCGTCCTGACTTCATTATTGCCAATGGGGAGAATGCGGCCGGCGGTAGGGGAATTACTAAACAGATAGCCCATGATTTGTTCGAGCAGGGCGTGCACGGAATTACGATGGGCAACCATACCTGGGATAACAAGGACATCTTCGACTTTATCGATAATGAACCGCGTTTGGTCAGACCGGCAAATTTTCCGGAAGGGACCCCGGGCAGAGGGACGGCCGTGCTGAAAGCGGACGGGAAAGAGCTGGCTATTATCAACCTGCAGGGGAGAACGTTCCTGCCTCCCTTGGACTGCCCTTTTCAGAAGGCCGATGAGCTGGTTAAGCAGGTAGCCAAGAAGACCAAGCATATTCTTGTCGATTTTCACGCTGAAGCGACCTCTGAGAAGATAGCGATGGGCTGGCATCTGGACGGCAAGGTATCGGCAGTTGTCGGCACCCATACCCATGTACAGAGTCATGATGAACGGATATTGCCCCAAGGTACCGCATATGTCACCGATGTCGGCATGGTCGGCCCGCGGGACGGAATTCTCGGCATGGAACGAACGGCCGTGCTGCAAAAATTCAAAACACAGCTTCCGGTTCGATTTCAAGTGGATGAAGGAAAATGGCATTTCCACGCCGTATACCTGGAAATAAATTCACAAACCGGGTTAGCCGACCGTATTGAGCTCATCCGCTACTATGAAGATCAGCTTTTGATGGAATAGTCAAACGATTCGATATAATTTGAAAATTTAAACCTCCGATAGCAGGAATTTTTGACAGCATTCTCGAATAAGATGGGTACTGGAATCAATCCATCATTCCTGAGGAGGTACTTTTCATGGAAGTATTAAAAGTTTCAGCAAAATCCAATCCAAATTCCGTCGCCGGAGCGCTGGCCGGAGTGCTTCGCGAACGCGGGGCTGCCGAGCTTCAAGCCATCGGTGCGGGAGCTTTGAACCAAGCCATCAAAGCCGTGGCTATCGCAAGAGGATTTGTTGCGCCGAGTGGAGTGGATTTGATTTGTATTCCAGCGTTTACCGATATTGTCATTGACGGCGAGGACCGGACGGCCATTAAGCTTATTGTCGAACCAAGGTGAACCTGTGCTAACGGAAAGCGGCCATGCGATAAATTATTGCCTGTTTACTTACGGTAGACAGGTTTTTTGTAGTTATTATTTTGGACATTCATTCTAAGAAAAGGGGAGGATGTCAGCGGATGAGCATAATCGATACGCATTGCGACCTTCTATACAAAATGTTTTTGGATAGAAAGGTGCAATTTGCGGAAGGGAATGGAGACGCCGATGTTTCCTACACCAGGCTGGTTAAAGCGGGCGTCGTCCTTCAATGGTTTGCCATTTATTTGCCGGACAACCCTGCGTATTATTCGTTCGATCATGTATTGACCTGCATTGATTTGTTTCGCACCCGAATTGCCGCCTGCCCCCAGGTTGAATTTATCAAGAGCCGCCAAGATTTCGATAAATTGCTGAAAGATAAGCGGAAGCTGGGAGCCATGCTCACGCTGGAAGGGGTCGAAGGACTCGCCGCCAACATGGGCAACTTGCGAACGGCTTATGATTTGGGAGTGCGGAGCATAGGAATTACATGGAATCATGCCAATTGGGCGGCTGACGGAGTAGGGGAACCGCGGCAAGGAGGATTCACTGTCCGTGGCAAGCAATTCATTAACGAATGTGACCGTCTTGGAATCATTTTGGATGTTTCTCATCTGTCGGAGAAAGCTTTCTGGGAGCTTTGCGAACAGTCTTCCCGCCCGTTTATCGCTTCTCATTCCAACGCCTACCGTATATGTCCCCATGTGCGTAACCTGAAGGATGATCAAATTCGGGCAATCATTGAGAAGAACGGCAGAATAGGCATAACCTTCGTACCGGCCTTCGTTCGTGCAGAGCATCCCCAGATCAAGGATCTTCTTCTGCACATCGAGCATATTTGCTCATTGGGCGGGGAGAATTGCGTCGGCTTCGGCTCGGATTTCGACGGGACCGATCTTAAAATTCCCGGATTGGAGAATCCCGCGCATTATTGTCAGCTGGTGGATGAACTTCATAAGCGGTACACGACCGAACAGGCGGAGCGGTTTCTGTCCGGAAATTGGAAAACCTATCTGCTCAAGAACCTGCCGGAATAGAGTAGAGAATGAAATATCGTTCTAATTTCGATATGCATTTGATCGAAAATAACTATTTAAAGCGTTGTTTGTCGCCCCTTGCTTTTTGGCAATTAAAGGCGTAAAATTGGGTGAGCGCATTATAATCTTTTTTGCCGACTTGTAAAGTTAAAATTATATTAACAGCGACCTTGCTCTGTTTAATGGCCAGAGATCGGCCGATCCGGAAAGGTTGGGACATCTTGAGAAACAGCATCATTAGGATGCTTTTTTTGTCATAATTTTGTGATGATACAGTGATGAGCTAAAAGGGGTGGACCTTGTGATTGATCAATTGTCTTGGAAGATTGGGGGACAACAAGGCGAAGGCGTGGAGAGCACGGACCGGATTTTCTCTACCGCATTGAACCGCCTAGGTTATTATTTGTACGGATACCGCCACTTTTCCTCACGGATTAAGGGCGGCCATACCAATAACAAGATTCGGATCAGCACGAAGCCGATTCGGGCTATTTCGGATGATCTGGATATTCTGGTTGCCTTCGATCAGGAGAGTATTGATTTAAACGCTGCGGAGCTTCGCCCGAACGGGGTTGTGGTGGCTGACGCCAAATTCAACCCGGTTATCCCGGACGGAGTTTCTGCGCGTTTATTTGCCGTTCCGATAACGGCGATTGCTGAAGAGCTGGGAACCTCTCTGATGAAGAACATGGTAGCCTCCGGCGCTTCCTGGGCTCTGCTGGGGCTTCCGCTAGACGTATTCAACAAAGCGGTTGAAGAAGAGTTCGGCCGCAAGGGAGCCGCGGTCGTAGAGAAGAACCTGGAAGCGGTCAAGCGTGGGGCCGACTTCATTCTGGATCAAGCCGGAGGTCCTCTGCCGGAATTTCAGCTGGCTCCGGCCGACGGCAAGCAGAAGCTGTTCATGATCGGCAACGATGCCATCGCTTTGGGCGCATTGGCGGCAGGCTGCCGATTTATGCCGGCTTATCCCATCACCCCCGCTTCCGAGATTATGGAATATTTGATCAAGGCACTGCCTAAATTCGGCGGCACGGTCATCCAGACAGAGGATGAGATAGCTGCCGTATCGATGGCTATCGGAGCCAATTACGGCGGAGTCCGCTCCATGACCGCTTCCGCAGGTCCCGGCTTGTCTCTCATGATGGAGGCGATCGGACTGGCCGGCATGACCGAGACGCCTGTTGTTATTGTGGATACTCAGCGCGGCGGTCCGTCCACGGGCTTGCCGACGAAGCAGGAGCAAAGCGATGTTAATGCGATGATCTACGGCACCCATGGGGAAATTCCGAAGATCGTCATCGCGCCCAGCACCGTTGAGGAATGCTTCTACGACATGATTCAGGCATTCAACCTGGCCGAGAAGTACCAGTGTCCGGTCATTGTCATGACCGATTTGCAGTTAAGCATGGGCAAGCAATCCGCAGAGCCTCTGGACTATAACCGGATAGTCATTGATCGCGGAAACCTGCTCCGGGATGTGCCGGAACGTGAAGACGGCACCCTGTTCAAACGTTACGCTGTAACGGAGGATGGCATTTCTCCAAGGGTTCTGCCTGGAATCAAGAATGGAATTCACCATGTTACCGGTGTGGAGCATGATGAGGTAGGGCGTCCTTCGGAGAGCCCCGTCAACCGCGAGAAGATGATGGAGAAACGGATGGAAAAGCTGAAGCATATCAAGGTGGAGCAGCCGATTCATGTGGATGCGCCGCATGAAGATGCGGTTATGCTGATCATTGGAATGGGCTCCACCGGAGGAACGATTGACGAAGCTCGCGGCAGACTTGCATCCGAAGGGATCAAGAGCAATCATTTAACAGTCCGCTTGCTGCATCCGTTCCCGGTTGATGAGCTCAGACCACATATTGAGAAGGCAAGTAAAATCGTCGTCGTTGAAAATAACGCTACGGGGCAGCTTGCGTCGCTTATTAAGCTGCATTTTGGCTGCGCCGACAAAATTCATAACGTGTTGAAATATAATGGCAATCCGTTCCTTCCGTCGGAAATTCATAAAGAATGCAAGGGGCTGATCGCATGGCAACATTAAAAGATTTTCGAAATAACGTTAAGCCAAACTGGTGTCCCGGATGCGGCGATTTCTCCGTACAAGCCTCTATTCAACGGGCTGCTGCCAATTTGGGGCTGGAGCCGGAGCAGCTGGCTATCGTATCCGGGATCGGATGCTCCGGCCGAATCTCCGGATATATTAACGCTTACGGATTCCATGGCACGCACGGAAGGGCGCTGCCGATCGCGCAAGGCTTGAAGATGGCCAACCGCGATCTGACCGTTGTGGCGGCGGGAGGAGACGGAGACGGATTTGCCATTGGCATGGGCCATACCATTCATGCCATTCGCCGCAACATCGATATCACTTATATCGTAATGGACAACCAAATTTATGGCTTGACCAAGGGCCAGCCCTCCCCGCGCAGCGCGGAAGGCTTCAAGACGAAAGGTGCCCCTCATGGTGCTATCGAAACCGCGCTGGCTCCCTTGGAGTTGGCATTGGCCGCAGGTGCAACCTTCGTCGCTCAATCCTTCTCCAGCAACTTGAAGCAGCTGACATCATTAATCGAGCAGGCCATCAATCATAAAGGATTCGCATTTCTGAACGTATTTAGCCCTTGTGTCACATTCAACAAAATCAATACCTACGATTGGTTCAAGCAAAATATTGTAGAGATTGATGATATTCCGGATTATGATCCGTCCAACCGGGCGATGGCCATGATGAAGCTGATGGAAACGAACGGCATGCTTACGGGCCTGATCTATCAAGATACCAACAAGAAGAGCTATGCCGATATGGTCACCGGATTCAAAGAGGAGCCGTTGGCGCATCAGGACCTCAAAATTAGCGAAGAAGACTTTGACAAGCTGCTGGCGGAATTCAAATAATTTTACGGATATTTATTTACAAGGTTACCGGGCTCATGATTTGGCTTGCCGATCATGAGCCTTTTTTAGCATTCCGATGTCACGGCTTTGGCAAAAAATTTGTTCCTTTTTTGTCTTCGTATACGGTACAATGGTATAATGGATTGGATAAGATTTTGATGAGAGGAAGAGCTGTATAATGAATAACCAGCCGAAGGCAACCGAGAAGGATTATTCCATATACTTTCAGCCCCCCTCTTTGAAGGAAGCCAAGAAACGCGGGAAGGAAGAAGTCAAGGTTCATTATGATTTCTCCATTCCGGAATCGTTGAAGGGCTTCGGGGAAGGCAAGTTTTATATGATCCGTACTTACGGATGTCAGATGAACGAGCATGACACTGAAACGATGAAGGGAATGCTCGATCTGATGGGCTTTCAGTCTACGGAGGATAAGCTGGAGGCGGACGTTATTCTGCTGAATACTTGTGCCATTCGCGAGAATGCCGAAGATAAAGTATTCGGAGAATTGGGGCATCTGAAATCCTTGAAGGCGGAGAAGCCGTCGCTTATTCTTGGAGTCTGCGGATGTATGTCTCAGGAAGAAGCGGTTGTTAACCGGATCATGCAGAAGCATCCTTTCGTCGATATGATTTTCGGGACCCACAATATCCACCGTTTGCCAAACCTGCTGCAGGATGCAACCTTCAGTAAAGAAATGGTCGTTGAGGTATGGTCCAAGGAAGGGGATATCATCGAGAACCTTCCGAAGAGACGCGAAGGGGTCCGGGCTTGGGTTAACATTATGTATGGCTGTGACAAGTTCTGTACGTACTGTATCGTTCCATATACGCGCGGTAAGGAACGGAGCCGCCGCCCGCAGGATGTGCTTGCCGAGGTTCGTGATTTGGCCCGGAAGGGATTTCAGGAGATCACTCTGCTTGGCCAGAATGTGAATGCCTACGGGAAGGATTTTGAGGATATCGAGTATTCATTCGGAGATCTAATGAATGATATCCATAAGATCGATATTCCCAGAGTCCGTTTCACCACTTCCCATCCGCGGGATTTCGACGATCATCTGATTAAGGTGCTGAGCCAGAAGGGAAATCTAATGGAGCATATCCATTTGCCGGTTCAGTCGGGCAGCTCGCAAATTTTGAAGAAGATGAGCCGCAAGTATACACGGGAAGGCTATCTTGAGCTGGTCCGCAAAATAAGAGAAGCTATTCCGGACGTAGTCCTCACAACGGATATCATTGTCGGATTCCCGGGTGAAACAGATGAGCAATTTGAGGAAACAATGTCTCTGGTTAAAGAAGTAGGCTTTGATTCCGCATTTACGTTTATCTATTCCCCCAGGGAAGGGACTCCGGCCGCAGCCATGAAGGATGACGTGCCAGAATCCGTGAAGAAAGAGCGGCTTTACCGTTTGAACGAGCTCATGACGGAGCTTAGCAAGAAGAGCAACGACAAGCTGCTGGGACAAGTCGTAGAGGTGCTTGTCGAAGGAGAAAGCAAGACGAATCCGGATGTGCTCTCCGCCCGGACACGTACGAACAAGCTTGTGCATTTTGCCGGAACCCGGGATCTGATTGGGAAACGGGTTCACGTTCGCGTGGTCGAAACACAGACATGGCTGGTTAAAGGGGAATTGGTGCCCGATTCCGTCCGCACCGCCATATAGATAATGTGCCTGCATTATTACGAACAAGGGGATGAATTCGATGAGCGGAAAGGCTCGTGTTCTTAAGAACGGGATGCATCAATACGATACTAAAGATTTGATTATACGGGATGATATTATGGAGAAGGCCAAAGAGCTGGCCGCACTGATCTCCACATCAACAGAGGTTCAATATTACAAAAAAGCAGAGATGCAAATCCGCAATAACGATCATGTGCAGAGCTTGATTAAACAAATCAAGAAAAAACAAAAAGAGGCCGTAGCCTTCGAAAAGACATTTCGCAACCCGGAAATGGTCAAGAAAATCGAAGGAGAAATCGAAGCACTGCAAAATGAGCTTGATGGGATTCCTATCGTAAGTCAATTTCAACAAACTCAGCATGATATCAACTACCTGCTTCAAATGGTTATGGGGGTCGTCAGAGACACAGTATCCCAGAAAATTGAAGTGGAGCAGGCGCAAGCGGAGGAGCCTGCTAACTGCAGTGATTAAGATAGAAGTTTCCGGATGAACCGGACAGCACTTAAAGGAGGTTTGCCCTTCTCTTTAGGTGCTGTTTTCTATTGTTGGAGAGGAGTGGAAGGATGGGCGGCGCGGATCAACAAGCCCTGCTGTACAAATTGAATGAACGCCCCAAAGGAACGGTGCTTTGGTTGTCCGCCATTCAATGGTTTATTTTCATGCTGGCAAATTTTATTACCGTTCCGCTTGTTCTGGGGCTTACCCTGGGCTTAAGCGGGGAGGAAATATCGTTCTACACCAGCCGGACGCTGTTTCTGTGCGGGTTGATCGGGGCAATCCAGGTCATGTTCGGACACCGGCTCCCGATTATAGAGGGGCCTGCCGGAATGTGGTGGGGAGTTTTCCTGGTGTTAATCACTATGAACATGCAGATGGGAGGCACGACGCAAACTTTGCTGGCCGAGCTGGAGATGGGCCTTATCGTGAGCTCATTAGTGTTTATCCTGTTGGCTGTATTCCGGCTGCTTAACCGGTTAAGGGCGTTGTTTACACTTGTCGTTACCGGCACTTTCCTTGTATTGCTGAGTATGCAGGTTTCGAAATCATTAGTGGAGGGAGTTCTCGGAATCGGATACGAGGGGAGCGACCAGGTGATTCCGAAGATCGTTCTACTCTCTCTGCTGCTGATTTCATTCACGGTCGGAATCATGATGAAGGCTAAAGGGATGCTTAAAAGCATGGCGGTATTGATCGGTTTAGGCACCGGCTGGCTGCTATACGCCCTTCTCGGGATGGTGCGATTCCCGGAGGAGCAGGCTCCATGGGCAGCTTTGCCGCAGGTATTCCCCTTCGGGGTCCCGCAATGGAATACTGGAATTGTCATAACCTGCGTCATTACGTCGGCGATCTTGCTGTCCAACCTGATCGCGAGTATACAGGTGTTCGCCTCGGCCGCTGATGAGAAGGTGACCGATTCCATGATCAACAGAGGCTCCTTCATGACAGGAATCGGAACGCTGCTGGCCGGCCTGTTCGGCACGGTTGCGGCGGTGCCATTGACGGCCGCAGCCAGTATGGTCGTTCTTACCCGTATTGCTTCGAGGCTGCCCTTCCTGCTGGCGTCCATCGGATTTATCGTGCTGGGCCTTCTACCCAGAGTGGGGCAATGGCTGAGCACCATTCCGCAGCCGGTAGGCTACGCTATTCTGTTTACCGTATTCGGGCAGTTGCTCGGGTTCGGACTTAGAGATTATAAACGGATGGAATTGAACTTGAAGGACCTGTTCATCATTGGATTTTCTCTGCTGTCAGGCGTAGGCCTTATGTTCGTGCCGGGTTCGGCTTGGGCGAATCTGCCTTCGGTGTTCGGCTATATTGTTGGAAACGGATTGATTGTTGGAGTCACTCTGTCCATAGTGTTGGAGCACGTTGTGTTTAAACGAAAACAACAGGCGGAGTAATTATTACTCGCTTATCGTATTTCAGTGTAGTGCTGAAGCGATTTAAAGACAGATTTATTCCTTAATGAAGAAGGACCGGGATCATCACATCCCGGTCCTTCTTGTGAGAGAGGCCGCGCGAAAAAGGTTAGCCGACACACTGTCAGGTTGCAGAAGAATATTTCGAAGGCTATGCCACACTTAGTAAGGCATTCAATGCATGCTAACGGTTCTAACTTCATTCACTTCCTGAATCAAGGTCATTAATTGCTGCAGAGTAAGGTGGCTCGGAAGACGGACCACCATTTCCAGCTCGATGACCGGGTCCTCTTTCTTGGACCATTTCTCGGCCTGGAAGTTAAGAATGGCGATGCTCTTGTCGGCCAGAATCCTCTGCAGGGCTTCTACAGCTCCCGGTTGGTCTTCCATACGGACCACCAATTGCTCAGTCTTGGGTCCTTCCAGCCAATTAAAGCGGCCGTGCAGCAGAACCTGCGCAATGAGAATCAACACGGTTACGCTGATTCCGATCCAATACAGCCCCGCCCCTATGGCCATGCCAATTCCGGAGGTAGCCCAGATGCCGGCCGCGGTGGTCAAGCTCTTAACGGTTTGGCGCTGAAGGAAGATCATTCCGGCCCCCAAAAAACTGACGCCGCTAACGACTTGAGCGGCAATACGGGAAGGATCCAGACTTAAATTATCCCAGCCGATCTGATCCTGAAACCCGTATTTGGAGACGAGAATCATCAATGCAGCGCCTACAGATACCATAAAATGAGTTCGTATCCCCGCATCCTTCATCCGGTTTTTCCTCTCATATCCAATGAGAGCCCCGCATATTCCGGCAACCGTAAGGCGGAGGAGGGATGCTGCCAGCATGTTCATCACTTCCTTTTGCACAAGATATAGAATTCAAATATACGTCCGACGGGTCAGAAAAAGAACAGACAGGGCGATGACGAAGGAATGGTTAGTATTATACTATAAAATGTAAAAAGGAATAAAGGAAAGAAAAAGGGTTGGCTTCTTCAGCTTGGTGTGAGAGCTATACCACAGATAAGCTATAATAAGAAATAACGGCAACCTCTATTATGGCTCAAAGCCTATTTTTGCAACCGTGTTTACAAGAGATCGATATTCATACACAATATAGCAAATAAAGGGAAATTCTTCTATTCGATTGTTTTCCGGAACTCGTTCCAAAATTATTTAATGAAGGAGGCCGCAAGGTGGATACCATTCCGGATCATTTGCAGAATGGCTTGAAGATTCTGTTCGTGGGATATAATCCGAGCCTGAAATCAGGCGAAACCGGACACCATTATGCCAATCCGAATAACCGTTTCTGGAGAGTGCTGTTTGCCGCCGGGTTAACTTCCAGATTATATTCCCCGGAAGAGGATGGAAAATTGCTCGAGCTCGGGTATGGCTTTACCAATATCGTGGAGCGGCCGACCAGGACGGCGGCGGAAATCGGGAAGGAGGAGTATGAGGAAGGACGTCTTAAGCTGCGTGTCAAAATTGAAAAATATCGGCCGCAGATCGTTTGTTTTGTCGGCAAAGGGGTCTATCAGCAATACAGCGGGAAAAAGAGCGTCTCCTGGGGAGTCCAGACGGAAGCGTCTGTCCCCGGAGTCGTTGATTTCGTAGCCCCTTCAACGAGCGGGCTTGTACGAATGAGCCTGGAGGAAATGACCGCAGTATTCCGTCAGTTGAAGAAGCACCTATAGCACTGAACAAAAATCCAAAGACGCCAAAAAGAAAGGAAGAAGAGAAATGAAAGTAGGAGTCATTTCCGACACACATATGCCCCGTTTTGCGAAGCAGCTGCCGAAAGCGGTAAGAGAAGGACTCGAAGGAGTAGACTTAATCCTCCATGCGGGGGATTGGCAATCGATGTGGGTATATGACGAATTAAGCCTGATCGCGCCTGTGGAAGGAGTTGCCGGCAACACGGACGGCTGGGATATTTATGACCGGTTTGGCCGCCGGAAGGTTATTCAGCTTGGCGGATTCAAGATCGGTCTCGTTCACGGGGACGGCGTCGGCAAGACGACGGAAATCCGGGCATTTGAAGCTTTTAAGGAAGATGCCGTCGATGCGGTCATCTTCGGACATTCGCATGTTCCACTCAATATTAGGCATGAAGGGGTATTGCTGTTTAATCCCGGTTCCCCGACGGACAAGCGCAGGCAGCCGTTATATTCGTTCGGACTAATGACGCTCGAAGAAGAAATCAAGGCCGAACACGTCTTTTTTGAAAGCAAGGATTAGAAGAACTAAGGCGGCCAATCCGGATGGGGCTATTCTATTTGGCGATGACAACATAGAACCTATTGCCATTTCCGATATGAATAAAATCTCGTCCTGCCAAATATTAGTTATAGAGTAGGCCTGTTTTACGGCCGATATTCACCGGGAAAAGAAAAATTGTAAATAATATTCTTAGTTTATATTTTATATTGAAATATTATTTCCCGGTGTTATAATTGTATCAACTGAAAGCGATGACAAAACGGTACCGGAAGCTTACGAGAACGGCTTCTTGCTTCAAGTCATTGGTTAAGACCAGTTGTAAGAAAAGGATGTGGCAGAAAATGAATTCGCATCTTCGTTATTCCGCGCAGCCGAACACAATCTATGGGTTGACGGCCGCTTTTCGCCTGTTGGACGATGAAGTGGACAGAGGGGAGATTCCAGGAGGGGTCGCTCTGGTCACTCATCAGGGCAAAGTAGCCGGCTCCTATGCCGCCGGATATGCCGTCGATCATGGCGGGGAGAAGGTAAGGGCCGAGGAAACGACGATATACGATTGTGCTTCCTTGACGAAGGTTACGGTAACCCTTCCTTTAGTGCTGCAGAGCGTAGGTTATGGACTGGTTCGGCTGGATGACCCGGTGGCCCGGTTCCTGCGCGAATTCGGAACGAACGGGAAAGAGCATATTACGATCAGGCATCTGTTGATTCATACCTCGGGACTGCCGGCGCATCAGAAATTTTACCTGCATGGCTGGACACCGGAGGAGATCATCGGAGCCATTTGCAGACTCCCTCTGGAATACAAGTCCGATTCGAAAATCGTGTACAGCGACCTCGGGTATATGCTTCTGGGGCATATCGCTGCCCAAGTATTTGGAGATTCCCTGGATCGGGTGGCCAGCGAGCAGATTTTCAATCCGTTGGGCATGAAGGACACCGCATACTGCCCTCCGGAAGATTGGAAGCCGCGGATAGCGGCTACCGAATACACTGAGCTGCTGGAACGATGCAAAAGAGGCGAGGTTCACGATGAGAACGCCTATGCGATGGGAGGAATTAGCGGTCACGCCGGTTTATTCTCCACCGCAGGCGATCTGGCAAAGTACGCCATGATGTGGCTGAACGGAGGACGAACGGAAGACGGCCGCGCGGTGATTCCCGAGGCTTGCGTCCAGGTATCTATAGGGACCCATACCCGTGCATTATCCGGCCGCAGAGGGCTGGGCTGGGTGTTGAAGGGTGACAAAATGGATGTATCCGGTGATCTATTCTCGGATTCCGCCTATGGCCATACCGGATTTACGGGAGTCAGCCTGACGATAGACCCGGAGCGTGACATCAGCGCCATTCTGCTGACCAACCGGGTGCATTACGGAAGAGACAAATCGGTGGCCCGGTTAAGAGCATGCTTTCATAATGCGGTTGCAGCATCCTTTTGACCCAACATTCGCGGAACATTCTTACCCCACAGTCTTTCAGAAGAGGTTCGGAAATAATAGGAGGCCATAACCTATGATCGCTTACCGAAGCTATAAGCCTGGAGACGAATCGTCCATTGTTGAACTCTGGAACCGATGTTTGACTTGCGACCCGGTGACCGACGAGAGATTTCGCAATCTCGTGCTGCTTGACGCCAATTTTGACCCCGAAGGCCTGCGAGTGGCACAATCCGGCGACCGCCTGCTCGGCTGCGTCTATGCCGTTCGCCGTCTTCTCCCAATGCATGGAACGGATTTGGAGCCTTCCTCCGGATGGATCCCGTTCTTCTTCGTGGCTCCCGAGGCCAGGCGGCAAGGGGTCGGGACCCGGCTGTTGAATGAAGGCTTGCTATGGCTGCAATCTTTGCAGCGGACGCAGGTCTATTTTGCGTCGTATGCGCCCAATTATATCGTTCCGGGCTTGGATGAAGCCCATTATCCGGAAGGCTATGCATTCTTGCTGCACAACGGGTTTACCCGGCTCTATTCGCCGGTGGCGATGGATTATTCGCTGGTCGGGCTGAGCGTGCCGGAGGACGTTTCGGTTCTGAAGCAGAAGCGGATGGAGGAAGGGTATGTGTTCCGCCAGGCGCAGGACAGGGACTTATATGAACTTATTCAGTTCGCCACGGGTGTTTTCAATCCGGATTGGGGAAGAGCGATTCGGGAGGGGGTGCTTCGCGGCCTTCCGTTGTCCAATATCCATATTGTGCGAGACCGCGGCAAGCTGGTCGGTTTCAGCATGCATGGCGGGTATGAGGGCGTCGCCGAGCGCTTCGGTCCTTTCGGGGTAGACCCTGGCCAGCAGGGCAAGGGTTTGGGCAAAATTCTGCTGTACGATTGTCTGGTATCCATGAGGGCTCAGGGACTGCATGGGGCGTGGTTTCTCTGGACGGGAGAACAAACCGCCGCAGGCCATTTGTATAAAAAAACGGGCTTTACGGTCACCCGAACCTTCCATGTCATGTCCAAACCTCTATAGGACATTATCCAAATAATATATCGTAAAGGAGAATGAGAACGATGAGCGGTGAGAAGAAATCCCATATTTTGGCGATTAGCGCACATGCGGGGGATATGGATCTGACGGCGGGCGCGGTGTTGGCCAAATATACCCAGGAAGGCCATAAAGTGACGATGCTGCACCTGACACCAGGGGAGAAGGGGCATCCCCGGCTTACCCCCGATGAATACCGCAAGCAAAAAATCGAAGAGGCTTATCAATTCGCGGACATTATTGGTGCTGAGGTGCGTTTTTTTGACTATAAGGATGCCGAGCTGCCGGTGGACGAAAAAATTAAATACGAGGTAGCGGACGTTATACGGGAGGTGAAGCCGGACATCATTATTACCCATTGGAAAAACAGCATACATAAAGATCATTCCAACACTTATTCCATCGTACAGGATGCGCATTTTTACGCCGCGTTAAAAACGATTGAAAGAGAGCTTCCGGCCCACTATACCCGACGCATGTATTTCGCCGAGAATTGGGAGGATATGGAGGGGTTCGAGCCGGAGGTCTTCGTCGATATTCCCGAGGATGCTTTCGAGACGTGGGTCAAGGGCATGAATGCCTACGCTTTTGCACGGGGTGAAACCTACGGATTCCCATACATTGAATATTATAAGGCGTTAACGATCGTGCGGGGAGCCCCGGTCAATTTCAAACGGGCCCAGGCGTTCGCCGTGCCCAAAGGAGCTTTGAACAGACGTTCCCAATGGCTGGATTGATCAGCTTATAATTTTATGGAGTACTAAAGATAGAAGCGTTTTCCAGACATAAAAGGTTGCTCCCGGGAACTGGCAATGAAAAGTCAAAAAACGGCCCATTTTCCGTTCTTCATAGGGGCCGTTTTTTCTGTATAATATTAAAGGCGGATTGTTTAACTGGAAAGGAAGAGAGTTGGAGAATGAAGATTCTAGGAGCAATAGAAGCGGGGGGGACGAAGTTTGTCTGCGGGATCGGTACCGAGTCCGGGGAAATTTTGGACAAGGTCAGTTTTCCGACGACTACTCCGAATGAAACCTTGGCTCAGGTGGAGGAGTATTTCCGTAACAAGACTATAGCCGCACTTGGAATCGGTTCCTTCGGTCCCATTGACCCGCGTCCGGGAAGCCCGACTTACGGTTATGTCACAAGCACCCCGAAGCCGCATTGGGGCGGTTTTAATCTTCTGGGAGAGCTCCGCAAGCATTTCGATGTTCCGATAGGCTTCGATACGGACGTGAATGGAGCCGTACTAGGCGAGGCCAAATTCGGGGCGGCCCGGGGGCTGGATAATTGCCTGTACATAACGGTTGGAACGGGAATCGGGGCAGGTGCTTTGGTCAACGGTCAGCTCATCCATGGCCTGTCGCATCCGGAAATGGGGCATATTATCGTACGCAGACACCCGCAGGACCAGTATGAAGGACATTGTCCCTATCATAAGGACTGCCTGGAAGGATTAGCCGCGGGACCGGCGATAGAGGCGCGCTGGGGTGTGAAGGGATCGGAGCTGGGAACCGATCACCTGGCTTGGGCTATCGAGGCCGATTATCTGGCCCAGGCCCTCGTTAATTACATTCTCATACTGGCCCCGCAGAAGATCATTATGGGAGGCGGCGTCATGAAGCAGCAGCAGTTATTTCCTCTTGTCCGCAGCCGGCTTCTTGAATGGCTTAACGGCTATGTCCAGCATGAGGCCGTTCTGAACGCTGCGGAGGATTACATTGTGCCGCCTGGTCTGGGAGATAACGCGGGCCTCTGTGGAGCATTGGCTCTCGCTGCGCAAGCATGACCTGGAGACAGGAGCGCAATCGGCAATGACTAATCAAATGGGATATGTATTTCTGCCGATTCGGGCGACCGCGGGACGATAACCTGCCGAGACCCGGTACAAGTATAAGTATCCGGGGTTGGTAGCCTGGTTCAATAAATGAGCGCTGCGGGTGGCCCCGCGCCGGCGATGCCGGTTCAGTGACATAATGATACCGGCCGCATCTCTTATCCCGATCCCATGGCCGAAATACAGCCCGTTGCCGAGATTGACGGCATTCTCCCCCTGCCACTCCGGCTTCAAGGGGTCAACATCGGGATTGTCGAAATAAAGCACGTCTGCCGGGAGGAATTCGCTTGTACGCACGGTGCGGACGGCCAAATCTCTGTCGTATTCCCAGCTAAACAGGTAGAGGTTGGCAAACAGCCGATCGAACAACTCGTCCGGAATGACGTTCAGTACCGCTTTGTAGTATAGAATGATGATGGCTGTTGCACATTCGAATGAGTACAGATGACCATTCCAATAAATATCCCGAATGGCTGCGGAGGGGCGGACATTGCCGCGCAGCCGGAATCCTCCTTGCGGGGTCAGTATCCAATAAGCCGGATTGCAGCGGGAATTGTCGAAGTCGGCAAAGCTGACATTGCTTTGTTCCATGCCGATGGATTCGTCCATAATGGAAATCCTCAGCCGGATTTCAAACTCCAGTTCTTCCGGTCTGGTATACGAATAGACCGTTTGGTGAGCAGCCATTTGGGACAAAATATGGTGTGCGGGAGCCGTCTGGCTCCAGTGCGCCGGCAGACGGTTTGGATCAACATGTACTCCAGCAATTGAAATCATGGGCTTCCTCCGGATATAATGATAGTGTTTAACAAATCATATGTGGAGGACCGTTATTTATTCATTCCTTCCATATGTTTTACGCGATTGCTCAATCGCGCTTTATGGCTGGCTCAAACGGAGCACTGTACAGAGCCTGGATAAAGGTGGTATGATTACAGTAAGGAGGGACGAGGACATGTACAAATGGGCCATGGCTGCATTATGCGCCTGTGCGGTCGTACTGGGTTTATCCGGTCTTGTGTATGCGGTAAACCAGAATGCAACGGAGATCGCTAAAGAAAAAGCGGAAGCAGAAGCTCCGGAAAATAACGCACCGGTAGATGCGGAGGCTGCTGAAGCAGTTTATAAGAAAACGTGCTTGAGCTGTCATGGGGGCAACTTGGAAGGCGGAGCCGGACCTAGTCTGGAAACCGTTGGAGCCAAGTTGGATCGCAACAAAATTCGCCTGAAAATTATGAATGGCGTAAGCCCGATGATGCCTGCTTTCAAAGGTCAGCTGGAAGACGCGGAGATTGCGAACTTGGCTGGCTGGTTGGCAGAGCACAAATAGATGCGTGACATGCAGTGGGCATTATAGTAAACATAGTTATTAAAAAGCAACGCGGGTTTATGGACCTGCGTTGTTTTTTTGTTGTAAGGGGGAAAGCTAACGCTAAAGATTATCCACTCTAATATGCAATAGGAGGAATGATTCATGGCGAGAAGAAGGCGGCTGCTGGTTCCGGAAGCGGGACAAGGATTGAACCAGTTAAAGTCTGAGGTAATGAGGAGGGAAGGCTACCGGGTCAATCCCGCAAGGCCCGATGAAGTGAAATATGAGGTGGCTGATTCCCTTGGGATTCAAATGAACCGGGACGGCAACGGACAAATGAAAACCGAGGATGCGGGCAAAATTGGAGGAAAAATTGGCGGGGCTATGGTTAAGGAAATGATTCAGAAAGCCAAGGAGCAGTTGAACCGAAAATAAAAGTGGAACCCGGTGCCCGCCGGATGATACTTGAAGCCTTGTGAATAACTATATACAATGGTAGGAAAACAAAGGATGGAATCCTTTGGTAAAAGGAGCAAGGTATGAACAGAAATCAATCGGCGGGTATACTGGAAAGATTGGAGCGCCATTCTTCGCCCCGAGGCGACATTCAATTGCAAAAGCGAGGGCAGCACTTCGAAATCATCAGCAACGGAACTTTCCTGATGGCGACCTATAACGGAGCATCGGAACGGCTGTTGGTCCAAGCTGCCCTTGATTGCTGTGAGAATCCGGCTCAGGTGCTGATCGGCGGGCTCGGGGTCGGTTTTTCTCTTGCGGAAGCATTGCGGGACGATCGGGTCGAGCGAGCGACCGTCGTGGAGATCGAAGAGGCTGTCCTGGCATGGAATCGCTCTTACCTCATAGAGTTAAACCATAATGCGCTGTACGATCCAAGAGCCGAGGCTATTCACGCCGATTTGATCGAATGGTTGGCCGGCTGCGCGAGATTATTTGATGTAATCTGTCTTGATATTGATAACGGGCCGGATTGGATGGTATATGAGGAGAACGGGGCACTCTATAATAATAGCGGGCTGACGCTGCTTGGCAGCAGGCTGAACCCCGGCGGAGTCGTTTCCTTCTGGAGCGCTTCCTCCGCACCGGACTTCGAAGCACGGCTAAGAGAGTTTTTCCCCAGCGTTCAGCGAATGACGGTCGATCAACAGAAGGGAGAACCCGATTACATCTATTTGGCCAAGAAAGAATAATAGCGCAATAGATAGGCGCTCCCGAAAAACACGCGAGACAGAGGATGTCAAACATTCTCTGTCTCTTTTTTTGAAATTAAGAAAGAATCTCCTTATGCCTGTTCTTATATTTCATCGGTAAACGCGCCTGTTGTCAGAAGGAGATAGCCGTTTATCCTTGATCGTTATTTCATGACGGAACGTTATCTGTTCACTTCCCCGCAGCTCCATTGCTCGGCATTTCTTTAACCGGGTCATTCTCCGCTTCAGATTCTTTGACTGTTATCCCAACGGCTCAGTCATATTCGTGCTGTGCTGGAAACCAAACGTTTTCATTCTAGCGTCCTTTTGGCTGTTATCCCCTTCGCTCAGTTTTACGTTGGCCTTACTGATGGGTCAGGGTTTTATTTCATCTGGAAGCTTTAAAGAGGGAGAACCAGTCTTAAAGATGGGAAAGTATGAAAAAGTAGGCGGATTGATCAACGATAGGGGACATCTGTTCTTTCTGAGGCAACGGGATAACGGTCAGAAACCGGGCGAAAGAAGGAGATTCGGACGAAATTAGCAGTAAAATTCTTTCCCTTCGGGGCTGCTTACGCTGGACATTGCCGGGCACAGAGCGAGCGGAAAGCGATGGTTTGTCATAGAACTTGACATGAATAGGCTGGATTTCTAGGAGAATTGCCCGAATTGGAAAAGCCATCCTGCCGGATCTATGAGGATTTGGAAGGATATGGGTTGAATAAAAGGGATAGGTCAGGTAATCTTCCATCACCCCGCATGAGCCGGTCTCTGGATAGATAATCCCGGGATATGAAGGATGAGATATCCGCGAGGGAATGTTACCATAAGACACGTACAAAAAATAATAGAAGGGAGACAGATATGAGAAAAAAGTTAGGCACTCTGCTGCTGGCCGCTTGTCTGGGACTGACGGCAGGGTGCGGGAACGGGAATAAGGATGCCGCTCAGAATGAAAACACGTTGGAAAAGGCGCAGCGCCAAGGTTATGTCAGTATCGGGTTTGCTAACGAGAATCCATATGCTTATGCAACCCCTGACGGGCAATTGACGGGGGAAGCCGTTGAGGTCGCCCGAGTCATTCTCAACAATCTGGGAATTGAAGAGATGGATGGCGTTCTGACGGAATTCGGGTCATTGATTCCCGGTCTGCAGGCCAAGCGGTTCGATATCATTACCGCAGGCATGTTCATTAACGAGGAGCGGAGCAAGGAAGTTGCTTTTGCCAATCCTGAGTACAGTATTGGCGAGGCGATTGCCGTTGCCAAGGGCAATCCTCATAACCTCCATAGCTATGAAGATATTAAAGAAAATCCAGAGGTAAAAGTGGCGGTCATGGTCGGCGCAATCGAAATAGACTACTTGAAGAAAGTAGGCGTCGCTGACAATCAGATCGTAACTGTACCTGATCAACCCTCTGCTATTTCCGCGCTTCAGTCCAATCGAGTCCAAGCCGTTACGATGACGGGGCCATCCCTTCAGGCAATGCTCGATTCGACCAAAGATCCCAACATAGAAAGAGTCGCCGATTTCGAACAACCGGTCATTGATGGTAAAAGTGTCCGGGGGTATGGTGCGGCTGCATTCCGTAAAGAAGATACCGCATTTCGCGAAGCCTTCAACGCTGAACTCGAAAAGCTGAAGGAATCCGGGGAATTGCTGAAAATATTGGAGCCCTTCGGCTTCACAGAAGATGAGCTTCCTGGAGACATGACTGCTGAGGAAGCGGCTAAACCGTAAGTTTATGGAACATTAAAGGAGTGGTCCTTATCGATTCTTGGGCGGACTTTCTCCCGACATTAATGCGCGGTGTCAAGATAACACTGCTGGTCACGATCTATTCTACGATCTTTGCCTTTGTTATGTCGTTTATTGCCGGCTTCGGGAGATTGTCGAAATTTCGTATCATTCGATGGGTTACAGTAATTTATGTGGAGATTTTTCGCGGAACCTCTCTGCTGGTTCAATTGTTCTGGATTTATTTCGCTCTGCCGATGCTTATCGATGTCAGGGTTTCGGCCCTTATGGCATCCGTGCTGGCACTGGGCTTGAATTCCGGAGCTTATGGCTCTGAAGTGGTAAGGAGCTCTATTCTGGCCGTCCCCCGGGGACAGACGGAAGCGACGATTGCTCTTAACATGACCCCGGGACAGCGGATGAGGCTCGTGATCCTGCCTCAGGCATTTGTCCGCATGCTTCCGGCGTTCGGGAATCTGTTAATCGAGCTGTTAAAAGGGACTTCGCTCGTATCTTTTATCACGGTGATGGACCTGACTTATCAAGGAATGATCTTACGATCCTATTCCAATTACCACACCACCGAAATATTTATCATGCTGCTCGTTATTTACTTCATAATCGCGTATGTCCTGACACTCATCGTGCGCTGGTTTGAAAAAAGAGCGGCTGCAGGGAGGTCATAATCATGTGGAACTGGGATTATGCCCTGGATATCCTGCCGAAGATGCTGCATGCCCTTCCGATCACCATCGCGGCTACGCTGGCCGGTTTCGCCATTGCCTCGTTGTTCGGATTGCTGCTCGCCGTCATGCGACGTTCCCGGTATAAGCTCATATCCTATCCGGTCATCGGTTTTGTGGAATTTATCCGGAATACGCCTTTATTGGTACAGTTGTTTTTCTTGTTCTACGCATTGCCGCAATTTGGAATCGCCTTGTCCCCTTTCCTCTGTGGAGTCATTGGACTGGGACTGCATTACAGCACATATATGTCCGAGGTGTACCGGTCCGGCATTGAAGCGGTAGACCGGGGGCAATGGGAAGCCTCGACCGCTCTCAATTTTACCAAGGGTCAGATATGGCTGCGGGTCATTCTCCCACAAGCCATCCCGCCGATCATTCCGGTAATGGGCAACTATCTGATCGTCATGTTCAAGGAAACCCCGCTGTTGTCCGCGATAACCGTTGTCGAGCTGATGACGACCGCCAAATCGCTTGGCTCGCAGTCGTTCCGTTATGTGGAGGTTTTCACGCTGGCCGGTTTGTTATTCCTCGTTCTGAGCTATGCTTCATCGCTTGTAGTTCGCACATTCGAGCTCAAGCTGAATCGCAGATAGAAGAGAAGATCTGTAAGGAAATAAGGGGTTGTACTATTCATTAACCAAGTATTCATATTGAAAAAGGCGGTGATAAAAATGGAATCCGATTCCGGGATTCAAGTAATCGAAAGGGACGGTCTCTCGGCCCTGCAAGGGAAAAGTCCGGCTGGACCGGAGACGTCTTCTCCCATCGTGCGCTATCGCAAGGTCAGCATATCGTTCGGGGATCATCAAGTGCTGAACGAGATTGATCTGGATATTACCCCCGGCGAGAAGGTCGCGGTAATCGGGCCGAGCGGCTCGGGCAAAACGACGCTTGCCCGAATCTTGATGACACTTGAGGAGCCTACCTCCGGGGTGATCGAGGTGGAAGGGGAGCCATTATGGCATAAGGAGGTCAAAGGGCGCCTCGTAAGGGCGGATGAGAAGCATCTGCACCGGGTGCGAAGCAAGATCGGAATGGTATTTCAGCACTTCAACCTGTTTCCGCATATGACGATTTTGCGCAACGTGACGGAGGCCCCGATCCACGTGCTTAAGGTTCCGAAGAAGGAAGCCAGACAGAAGGCGATGGAAATGCTGGATAAGGTCGGCCTGGCCGATAAAGCGGATCAATATCCCGCCCAACTGTCCGGAGGGCAGAAGCAGCGGGTAGCGATTGCCCGAGCCCTCGTCATGCAGCCCAAGGTGATGCTGTTCGACGAACCGACATCCGCGCTTGATCCGGAGCTGGTAGGCGAGGTATTGAAGGTGATCAAGGATATCGCCCTGGAGGGAGAGATGGCCATGCTGCTGATCACTCACGAGATGGACTTCGCCAGAGACATTGCCGACCGCGTAGTGTTTACCGATGGAGGCTCCATCGTTGAGCAGGGGCCGCCCCGCCAGCTGTTCGAAAACCCGCAAAGCGATCGGCTGCAAGCTTTCCTTAGCCGGTTTCGCAACGGATACAGCGGGGGGACGTCCGCGTGAGCGAGGTCCGCTTCAGGAAACCGCAGGCGGAGGACGGGGCAAGAATATGGGAATTGGTTCGCCAAAGCCGGGTGTTAGATGTCAATTCCATCTATTGCTACATCATGTTGTGCCGCTATTTTGCGGAAACCTGCGTCATTGCCGAGAAGGAAGGTGAGCTGACGGGATTTGTTACTTCCTGCCCCGTACCCGGGAGCCGGGACACACTTTTTGTATGGCAGATCGGAGTGGCCGAGTCCGAAAGGGGCCAGGGGGTCGGCCGGAGACTGCTGGAGGAACTTCTGAAGAGAGAAAGCTGCCGGGACATCCGGTATCTGGAAACGACCATTTCCCCTTCCAATGGTCCCTCCAGAGCGCTGTTCGCCCGGTTAACGGACAGTTTGGAAACGAAAATGGTGGAAGCCGGAGGGTTTCCGGCCCAGATGTTCCCGGGGGAGGAGCATGAAGAGGAGAAGCTGTACCGGATCGGCCCCATTGCAACGACTATTTTAAAATCATAAGGAGGAATGCCGCCGTTATGGTCCATGTTGCGGATGAAAAGAAGCCGGAATTGCATGTGTTTGAAAAGCTGGAATCCGAAGTAAGGAGCTACTGTCGAAGCTTTCCCACAGTATTTGCCAAGGCGCGCAACGAGAAGCTGTGGGACCGGGAAGGACGAGAGTACATCGACTTTTTCGCTGGAGCGGGGACATTGAATTACGGGCATAACAATCCCCGGATCAAACAGAAGCTGATCGAATACTTAATGAATGACGGAGTGACTCATAGCCTCGACATGGCGACGGAAGCCAAAGAAGGGTTGCTGCAGAAATTCGAGCAAATGATTCTGTCTCCGCGCGGGATGGACTACAAAGTGATGTTCCCCGGGCCGACCGGAGCGAATTCGGTCGAAAGCGCATTGAAGCTGGCCCGTAAAATAACGGGACGTCAGACGGTCATAAGCTTCACCAACGCGTTCCACGGAATGACCCTCGGTGCCCTGGCCGTCACCGGCAACAAGTTTAAACGGCAGGGGGCCGGTGTCCCGCTTCATTATACGGTATCGATGCCGTTCGACGGATACTACGGAGAAGAGGTCGATACGACGGAGTATATCGAGCGGTATCTGGAGGATAACGGCAGCGGAGTCTCCTTGCCGGCCGCGATTATTCTGGAGACCGTTCAGGGGGAAGGCGGCATTAATGTGGCCAGCTTCGAATGGCTGCGCCGAATTGAGGACATTTGCCGCAGGTATGAAATTCTGCTTATTGTCGACGATATTCAGGCCGGCTGCGGAAGGATCGGGACGTTCTTCAGCTTCGACGAAGCCGGAATTACGCCGGATATCATCTGCCTGTCCAAGGCCATCGGAGGCTTCGGCCTGCCGTTAGCCCTCACCCTGTTCCGCTCCGACCTCGATATCTGGGAGCCGGGGGAGCATAACGGTACCTTCCGGGGCAACAATCTGGCATTCATTGCGGCAGCGGAAGCACTCGATTATTGGGAGAGCGGTTCCTTGGAGAAGGAAGTGTCGGCTAAGAGCGAGCGGGTCCGTCAGCGTCTGGAGGAAATCGTCCGCTCGAATCCATCGCTGCAGGCGGCAAGACGGGGCCGCGGGCTGTTTCAAGGAATTGCCTTTCCACAGCCTGGAATGGCCGAGGAAGTTTGCGCCGAAGCTTTCCAAAGAGGCCTCATAATGGAAACGTCCGGTCCGGACAGCGAAGTGGCGAAGGTCATGCCTCCGCTAACGGTTGGCCATGAAGCTCTGGAGCGGGGGCTGGATATTTTCCGGGACAGTGTGGATGCCGTTTCACGACGTCATGTGAAGTAATTCCGGAATTCCGGGAATGGACTTCGGACAACAGAACAGCGGGTGAACTTCAATCGGATTATGCAGCTATATTTCTTGATATCGGAATAAAGAGAGGAGAGCGGAGATAATGATTGTACGCCAATTGGATGAGATCATCGGAACGGATAACGACGTAGATACTCCTACTTGGAACAGCCGCAGGCTGCTGCTGCAGAAGGACGGAATGGGATTTTCGCTGCATGACACGATTATTAAGGCGGGAACCGAAACGTTCATTTGGTATAAAAATCACGTGGAAGCCGTCTACTGCATTGAAGGGGAAGGCGAAATAGAGGTGAAGGAAACCGGGAGGGTGTACCCGCTGAAAGCGGGAACCGTATATGCGCTGGATGGCCATGAGAAGCATTATTTGCGGGCGACCAAAGATATGCGGATGGTCTGTGTATTCAACCCGCCTTGTACGGGGCGTGAAGTGCATGATGAAGAAGGAACATACCCGGTGCTTGCCGATTAAAAAATAATTTGTGGGGAATCGCTGTTCAGGAGAAAAGAAAGGGCAGAGGAAGCAGGCGGGGACCATACTGTTAGCCCTGCCTGCGCCGCTAGCCAGGAAGTCGTCTATCGCGATTATTTCGAAGGAGGAGATTGTGATGAGTAACACGAATACGGCCTTAAATCGTAACGATAACCAGATCGACCTTTATCCATCGAGGATTCACGATAAACCAACCATTACGAGCCGCAAGGATCCGGTCGTCTATCCGGATGCCGGGTTTACCGGGCCTTTGAGCAAGGAACAGCTTGATTTCTTCGAGCGGAACGGTTATTTGTTCCTGGATTCGTTCTTCTCGGAGGAAGAGACAGCCGGGCTGAAGGAGGAGCTGAATAAAGTCTGGCAAGAAAGCGCCGACCGGCGTGTACCGGAAGTCATTCGCGAGCCGGGAGGGGATGAAGTTCGCTCCGTCTTCGCTGTACATCGTGACAATGAGATCTTCCGGGAGCTGTCGCGAAATTCCAGAATTGTAGGAGCGGTGCAGCAAATTCTCGGCAGCGAAGCTTATATCCACCAATCGCGGATCAATTTCAAGCCGGGCTTTACAGGCAAAGAATTTTACTGGCACTCCGATTTTGAAACCTGGCACGTGGAGGACGGAATGCCTCGAATGAGAGCGCTTAGCTGCTCCGTCGCTTTGGAAGACAATTATGCGTATAACGGTGCGCTTATGGTCGTTCCGGGCTCCCATAAGCATTACATCTCGTGCGTAGGCCGAACCCCGGACGAAAATTATAAATCTTCCCTGCGCAAGCAAATTTACGGGGTGCCGGACAACGACAGCCTAAAGTGGCTTGTCGAACAAGGCGGCATTGAGATGCCGACCGGCAAAGCCGGCTCCATACTGCTGTTTGACTGCAACATTATGCACGGATCCAACAGCAACATTACTCCCTATCCCAGAAGCAACGTATTCATGGTGTATAACAGCGTGGAAAACAAGCTGGTTGCGCCGTATTCCGGCCAGAAGCCGAGGCCCGACTACATAGCGACCCGCGACTAGATAAGGCGCACGCACAGCATAATCCGGACGGAAAATTCATTTCTGTCCGGATTTTTTTGAAAATATAAGAAGTATAAGTTTTCATCTATACCTGTTCTTCTAGTTCATCGGTAAACGCGCCCGTCCTAAGGACGGCGATAGCCGTTTATCCTTGCGAGTAAGGGAATGGTTGACCGGAAGCATCGGAGAATCGTATAATAATTGGAAAATAGTTCCTGTGATTGATCGCCTCCCGAAGTACCTGCAAGGCTACCCGATAAGGACTTGGAGGAAAGAACCATGAAGAAGCTTGGGATCAACTCCCCTTACACCTATGCGCTTGGAATGCTGGCCATGATGATTCCCGTTCAGGCGTTCAGCTCCTTCTACAGCTATTATTATATTGACAAGCTGGGACTGGGAGTAGGTTTGGCTACTTTGGCCCGCACTATCTATATGGTGTGGGATGCGGTGAATGATCCGATTCTCGGGTATTTGTCCGACGGCACCAGAACCCGTTGGGGGCGCCGCAAGCCCTGGATTATGGCGGCCATCCCTTTATTTATGGCTTCTTTTGTCTTCATTTTTTCCGCTCCGCAGGGGATGGGGGACCGGCAGCTTTTTACATGGTTTCTCATTGCTCTTATTGTTTATGAAAGCGTTGCCGCCATCCTGTGGGTAAATTACGGCGCCCTGTTTCCGGAGCTGTTTCGCGGAGACCGGCTGCGGGCCAAAGCTTCGGCGATCCAGCAAGGCTATCAGATTGTGGCGATCCTGATAGGCACAGCGCTTACTCCGGTCATATTTGCCTGGATCGGTTTTTCCGGTATGGCCTGGATCTATGCCTCTGTTTTCGCTGTATTGATGCTCCTCTGCATGATGACTGTGCAGGAAGATGAAGAAGCGCGGAAGGAACCCCCGCTCAAGATGCTGGCCGCTTTCCGCGAAACCTTCAAGAACAAGACGTTTTGGATATTTAATATCGCCAACTCTTTCGCCCAAACCGTCAATGGTCTCCTCAGCTCGGCGATCCCCTTCTATGCCAAATATTCGCTTCATATTCCCGAATCTCAGGTTTCTGTGCTGCTCGCGGCCGTTTTTCTGTCGGTTATCCCTCTGGTTGCTTTTTGGTATTGGGTCGTCCGCAAGCTCGGCGGGCTCAGAGGCTGGCGCTTCGCCTTGCTTGTCTATGCGCTATCCGTTATTCCGTTATGGTTTGCGAAGGGGCTCGGGGGAGGCATTGCGGCGGGAATTGTCGTTGGGCTGGGAATGTCCGGTTTTCTGGTTACTCCTGCTGTCCTGAATGGACAAATTGTGGACCGCGATTATGAGAAAACCGGACGCCGAAGAGAGGGCATTTATAATGCGGTGGGGGGATTTATCACCCGTTCCAGCGGCTTGCTGTCGGCCCTCGCCTTCTGGTGCGTCGGCTTGCTGTTCGGCTATGTCAGCGGGAACGACCCCGGTCCGAATGCGGATCAGGCGTTCCGGACCTTGATCAGCGTGATTCCCTTCCTTCTGCTTACTATCTCGTACTTGGTATCTTTATTGCTTAAAGCCAGCGACAATCCAACCCGTCACACGGAATAGGAGGGAAAGCATGAAGCGATCTTTAATCATCAATTGCGATGATTTCGGCCAGTGCAAGGCAGCGAATCAGGCCATTTTCCAGCTTCTTGAAGAAGGCAGGGTCTCCTCGGCGACGATTATGCCCCCGGCACCGGAATTTGCAGAGGCGGCGGCATGGTGCCGCAGCAGGCAGGAGGTCAATGTCGGTCTGCATTTGACGTTGACCAGCGAATACGACGGGCATCGCTGGCGCAGCTTGACGGGGCTGCCTTCTCTTCATGACGAGAGTGGTTATATGTACAGGACGATCGAGGAATTCGAAAGGAACGCCGAACCGAAAGCGGTTAGAGCAGAGATCAACGCCCAATTCCAGGCCGTGGCCAAGGCCGGCCTGAACATATCGCATGTGGACAACCACATGGGCAGTCTTTACGGCTTGGCCACCGGGAAGACCTATCTCCCGGTCGTCTTCTGGGAATGCGCCAAGAGAAAACTGCCCTTCCGCATCTTTCGCAAGATTTACGCCAAGGATGACTTCCTGGCCTCCATTCCCAACGCGGAGCAGACGCTGGCCGGCATTGTCGCTCTTGCGGATACGCTGGGCGTCGGGATGCCGGATTATTTGCTCACCCATCCTTACCATGTAGAGGAGGGCGAGACGTATGACAGCTTCAAGAAAATGCTGGTGAAGAAAGTATACGAGCTTCCCGAAGGGATAAGCGAGACGTATATTCATCCGGCCGTAGAGGATGACGAGCTCAAGAGCTTTCTGCCCTCCTGGCCCAAGAGGGTGTGGGAGCACCGTCTCATGCTGGACGACGATTTCTCATACGCGCTTAGAGATGCCAAAGTGTCGCTAACGACCTACCGGTCCATACGGCCGATAGGCGGAAGCTCCCGGTTCCGCTCGGCGGCTTCGCTGTTAAAGATGCTTGTCAAAAAATGATGGGCCCATCCGAGCGACTGTCCGTAACAACGATGGGATTGTCACGGCAGGACAAACCCGGTACAATGAATAAATTGGAGCAAAGCCGAAGCGTATGGGGGGCATCCGTTGACTGGATTAAATTACGATAAATCTAATGAAGCACATTCTTATCGCACCGAAGGGAAGGAGAGGCGGTTCCTTCCAGAGGTTCTGTTATCGGGCTCGTTCGTACTGATGATCATATTCACCCAACTGGAAGGCGGTAGGCCCTATTTGGCCGGGTTGGCTGTTTTGCTTGCAGCGGCGCTGCCCCGGATCAATCAGCGGTATTATCCTCTTCATACGACTATTCTCGGGTATATGGCCGGTTTTCTGCTATACAGGGTATTCAATCATTGGCTCGAAAGCCTTGCCTTAGGACAGGAAAGCACCGTTCTGCTGAATCGGCTGTCCCTTCTTTTGTTAGTCGCCCCAATGGTTTTGCTTTCGTTATGGTTTCGGGAGAAGCCGATTCCTTATTTGAACAAGCCCGATCTTCGAACCAAGCTGTTTTTTCCATGGATCGATTCCGGTTTTCATCAAGTTAGCGTGAAGATGTTTTTGATGCTGGCGATTCTTATTAATCTGCTGGTGTTTGCTCCTTTTGTCATGCAGCGGACCGCATTCCTCGATCTGAGCTTTGTCCTTATCGCGATATCCTTCGCCGTGATTAATTCCTTCCTGGAGGAGGTTATCTGGAGAGGGGTGCTGCTGCGGAGATTTGGAGAAACGATAGGGGCTAAACCGGCTCTGCTGGTCACGAGTCTCGGCTTCGGACTTCAGCATTACTCCCTGGGCTTCGACTGGTGGATTTGCCTATTGTTCGCCGGCGGCGGTATTTTCTACGGAGCGGTCGTCCTCCGGTCAGGCAGCCTCTATCCCGCGATCCTATGGCACGGAGTAATCAATCTGTTAATGGTATTCAGCGGTATGATCCTGTAAACCGAGTTCAAGCTAGGAGGTACAAGCCGGCATACGTCCGGATTAACCTGGAGTTCATCGGGTAAGAGACCGTGTCGCGGGTGCAGCCTTTCCTTCGCCCAGACCGGAAACAGCACAGAATGTCAGCTTGGCTACATCGTAATTCATAATTGTCAGCCCGTCGCCGATCGGAACTCCCGTGATTTTGGCCGGACGGGCTTTGATATTTTATCTGTATGCACGGTCGGAAAGCTATCCAGGCTGGGGCATTTTTCTTCCTCCAACAAAATCAGCACGAGCTTTTCAGCGGACCTCACCAGAACGCACGAACCTTCGCAAGTTTCTTAAACAGTGCAGAATTAGGCCCAACGATTCTGTAAAATTTCCCTGAGCTCTAATCCAATAAACTACAACAAGTCAGATAAAAAATCGCCATTCAATGGAATGCTGTCCGCCGCAGCGATCCTTCTTCACTTTGGTCCCGTCAGCATCATCATTAATTGTCAGAGTTATGACAGTCTTAAGCAAATAAATGTATAGGGCGGACGCCAGACATGAAGCCTCTTGCCCCGAGAAAAGGTTACTTACTCTGTGCGGATCACCGTTCCCGGAAGTAAGCTGTTGTATGAATAGTGAGGAAAAGTTGTGAACGCCCCATCCATAATCCGGGTCCGTACCTAATTCTCCGCTGATGCGTATAATGTACGAAGAGAAGTGGGGGGATGTGAGATGGAGAGCTTTTTTAAAGAGCCGCTGGAGCTGCAGAAGCTGTTGGATCAACTGACGAAGGGGCAATTTCCTTTCTCCTCGGAGCAAGGGACGGCTTCCCTGTTCCCGGATTCGAATTGGATTCAAAATTACGTTCAAAGTCTGCTGAAAGAACGTATTCCCGAGGCGGTCCCGGCTCAATGGAATCCGCAACCGGAAGTATTCGAGACCCACCGCTCCGTCTTCGTAAGGTTCGAGCTGCCGGAGGAAATTGATCCGTATATGTTGAAAATTCGTGTATACCCCGCATCATTGCAAATGGAAGGCTGGGGAGAGCGTGAATATAAAGTCAAGCTGCCTGCTCTTGTCTCTGCAAACCGGAGCAAAGCTGTGATGAAGGACGGAATTGTCGAGATCCGTATGCCCAAAACCTCGCGCAAAGGCAACGGAAAAGAATTGTATCTCAATCTATATTGAGAGCTCAAGCCCGAACAACAACCGGACACTTAGGACCGGCGGTGACTGCTTACCCGGAGTAACTTGCAGTCCCTGCCGGCCTGCCTTCACTTCATCTCGGCCATGCACTATGTATCGCCGCAACATTTATGAAAAACAACTCGGACTTTCTCCACTAAATGAAGAAGCAAGCTGGTTTTGCCCCCGCCTAAAAACCTCTTAACACAGCCATCGAAGGGCATCTCCTCTGAAAATAAACCATCATTTTCAACCGTCTGATGGCGCCCGTTTGAGGGTACCGGTGGCGCTTTTCCGACTTGGAGTTCTACCTTGAAAAAACCGTCTATTTTTCATTTTCTGCTGGAACCGTGCAAACGGAATGGCGCGTCTAACTGGATTTCTACAGCTAGTTTGCTCCTCTGAAAGCGAAATGGAAACTACCTTGAAAATCCGTCTATTTTACCTTCTGCAGGCATCGTTGCAAGCGGAGCGGCACGTCTACCTTGAAAATCCGTCTATTTTCACCGTCTGCTGGTGCCGTGCAAACGGAATGGCGCGTCTAACTGTATTTTGTACAGGTAGATTCAAGCGAATGGGCGAAAATGATCAAACTAACTGGATAAACTACAGTTAAAATGGGCAACTTTGGGCGAAACGGCTGTTTTGGCGCAAACTAGCTGTAGGTTTTCCAGTTAGTTTCCATATTTCTTCTGAATATAGAAATCTAACTGTATGAAATCCATTTAGTTTTCAAATTTCACACTATTGAAGCCATTCAACTATATTCTACCTTGAAAATCCATCCATTTTCATCATCTGATGGTGTCGCGGTCAGCGGCATAGGGTCAAAATGGAAGAGTTTCCATTTACTTCAATCTCTTTCCGCCATTCACTTGAATTTACCTGTATAAATACAGTTAAATCGTCCCGAACCCATTAGAAAGCAATGGGTTTCTAACTTATATTTCGCCCGTCCAGCCAACGCTTTGAATCGATTTTCGCTCTGCGAAAGCTGAGTTATAAAGAGCAGAGCAATTCCCGAGATTGGATTGACATGACGAAATCAATCATGATACACTTCAAATCATCGTAATCATTACGATTAAATATGTGCTATAAATAAAGGAGGGTATTCAATGAATGAGCAGAAAATTCCGGTCACCGTGCTTAGCGGATATTTGGGTGCAGGGAAGACCACAATTTTAAACCATGTTCTAAACCATCGCCATGGGTTGCGTGTGGCCGTTATCGTCAACGATCTCAGTGAGGTGAATATAGATGCCGGGTTGGTGAAGGATGGAGGAGGCCTGTCCCGGACGGAAGAGAAGCTGGTGGAAATGTCCAACGGCTGCATCTGTTGTACGCTGCGGGAAGATTTACTGCGAGAAGTGGAGAAGCTGGCTATGGAAAACCGTTTCGACTACATCCTTATCGAATCAACCGGCGTTTCCGAACCGGTTCCTGTGGCCCAGACATTTACATATATTGACGAGGATCAGGGGGTAGACCTGTCCCGATTTTGCCGATTGGACTGCATGGTGACGGTCGTTGACGCGAATCGCTTCTGGCATGATTTTTCGTCCGGCGAAACTCTTCTGGAGCGCAGACAAGCTGTAAATGAAGACGATACGAGAGATGTTGTCGACCTATTGATCGATCAGATTGAATTTTGCGATGTATTGATCCTGAATAAATGTGATATGGTGGCGGAAGAGGACCTGGAAGAGCTGGAGCAAGTGCTGCGCAAGCTTCAGCCGCGTGCCCGACTCATTCGAACCGTTCAGGGGAAGGTCGATCCGGCGGAGATACTGAATACCGGCTTGTTTGATTTTGAGAAGGCCAGCCAGTCTGCCGGCTGGATTCGGGAACTGGAGAACGGCTTCCATACGCCGGAGACGGAAGAGTACGGTATTTCTTCGTTCGTATATGAACGAATCAGGCCGTTTCATCCGGGGAGATTGATGGAATGGATGGAGGATTGGCCCGTAGAGATCGTTCGAGCCAAGGGAATTATGTGGCTCGCTACCCGTAACGATTACGCACAAAGCATCAGCCAGGCCGGTCCTTCGATCCGATTCGGGCCGGCCGGATATTGGGTTGCGGCTTTAAGCGAAGAAGAAAGGCGTGAAATCTTGCAGGAAGAAGCCGAACTGGCCCGAGACTGGGACCCGGCATATGGGGACAGGGTCAATAAAGTGGTCTTCATCGGGATCGATATGGATAAGGATAAGCTGATCGCTTCCTTGGACCGTTGTCTACTGTCCGACGAAGAGATGAACGAGGATTGGAGCGATTTCCCGGATGAATTTCCTAACGTCGGAGAGATGGCAGCGGAAAGGCCCGGACGGTAATTAAGATATGTCATTCAGACAGAGACTGCATGAAAATCTCGTGTTGTAGTTGTTTTTTTACGCCTTTAATTGTAATATTTACACATATTTATTATATAATATAGCAATGCATGTCCTGCAGCGGTCACGGAAAGGCCATGCTCGAGCGTTTGTGTATCGCTGCAGTAGAGAATCCGCCGCTTTAACATTAAAGGAGGCTCCATGTTGCGTACTAATCCCGTTCAGTTGGCCTTAAATGGTTTAATCATCGTCCTGATCAGCTTTTTACTCGTGCTGGCGATGAATCCGGAAGTTTTGGCCGCGGCTGTTCCCGTATTCGGCTCTGTGGAACTCCAGTCCTTTAAAACAGTGCTAATCAGTTTGATTTTGGAAGTGCTTCCCTTTATTCTGATCGGGGTTCTCGTGTCCTCTTTTATGCAAACCTTCGTTTCGGATCGCATGATTCAGCGCTTCATTCCTCGCAATGCTATGATGGGCATTATGTCTGCTGTCCTGCTTGGCATTATATTTCCGGTATGCGAGTGCGGATTAATCCCCATTATTCGCAGGCTCGTCGCCAAAGGAATGCCGCTGTATGTCGGAGTTGTTTTTATATTGACAGGGCCGATTGTCAATCCGATTGTCTATGCCTCCACGTATAACGCTTTCCGCACCCGGCCGGACATTCTCTATTCCCGGATGGGACTCGCGATCCTGGTCGGTGCCTTTATTGGACTCTTCGTGCACCATTTTGTTAAGAAAAATCCGCTCAAAAACAGTCCGGCTACCCTCTGTGCGGATTCCGGCAGTGACCACAAGCACCGCCCTCATAATGGCAACAGCAAGCTATTTTCCATGCTGGAGCATTCGGCAAGCGAATTTTTTGAGATGGGCAAATATTTAATGTTCGGAACGATGGTAACCGCCGCTATTCAAACCTTTGTCCCGAGAGGTGAACTGCTGGCCATCGGCCAGGGAGAATACAGCTCTCACCTGTTTATGATGGGCTATGCATATATTTTGTCTCTCTGCTCCACATCCGACGCCTTTGTCGCCTCGTCCTTTGCCGGTACATTCTCGGCGGGCTCTTTGTTATCTTTTCTGGTGTTTGGCCCCATGCTTGATCTGAAAACAACGCTGATGTTCCTTTCCGTTTTCAGAACGCGGTTTGTGCTGCTGCTGATCGTTCTTATCACGTTTTCGGTCTTTATCGGGTCTAATATATTCAGCCAGCTTTTCTTGTAAACGGGATATAAAGTGCGCGGAAATTGATCATCTCTATTCAAAGTGAGGTTGCTAAGGATGGGAGAACGTTCCATGACCCTTCATTATTTGCTGCGGTCCGCTATTCTTGCAGGTTTCTCTTTCTATATCATTCACCTTGTCCGCTCGGGAGACATGATGTATTACATAGCCCCGAGAATGGAGCCTTATGTGAAATATGCCGCTTTCGGTTTGACTGCTCTCGCCATTCATCAGGCCTTTGCAGCGGTGCAATCTCTGTTCGGCACAGCGGAGTCCTGCGGTTGTGATCATGTTCCTCCCCGGTCCATGCTGATGAACGGCATGATTTACGGATTGTTTTTATTTCCTCTTCTTCTCGGTTTTCTTATGCCAAACATGGTAATGGGGAGCAGTGTGGCTTCTGTGAAAGGAATGAATTTCAGCGGCGCGAACAACGTTTCTTCCAGGCCGGCTGGTTCAGCAAATCCCGTAACGACGCCATCTCCGATGGGGATGACCGATGTTCCATCCGGTCTAGGGATGGAAGCGAATGCTGACCGTCCGGGGAATAACGATTCCTCTAACGGGAGCGAGCGGAAGGAACAAGCCGGGTCGCAGGCTGCGGTAGACGAAGAGAAGCTGCAGGAGCTGTTCCGGGCGGAGGAATTTTTCGACGACTTGGCTAAATTGGGGATGAAGCTGTACCTGCAGGAGAAGATTGATATTGAAGCGGAAGGCTTTATGGAGATCCTTTCCACGCTAGACCTTTTTATGGACAATTTTATTGGAAAACCTGTTGAAATCAGCGGCTTTGTATATCGGGAGAACGAAATGTCGCCTAACCAGTTCGCTGTGGCGCGGCTTGCAATTTCTTGCTGCGCGGCGGATGCTTCCCCTTACGGTGTCATGGTGGAAGCTTCTTCGGCCGGGAATTATGCGGAGGATACGTGGGTGAGGATAACCGGAACCATTGGTAAAACTCTGTACAATGATAATGAAATTGTCCAAATCGATGCTGAAAACATCGAAAAAATAGATGCACCGGAATCCCCTTATGTCTATCCCGACTATTACTACTTTGACGATCTTTAAAGGGATAAGCGGAGCGATTCCCGGTATTTGTTTTTAAACCAACTTCAAGATTCTTATGAGGATAAAAGGGACACCACACTTAATCGGTTCTGAAGGACCTTCCGGCAATCCCAACGAACTCCGATGGCCTCATTTCCAGGAAATGCAGGCGAAAGCAGGAGAATTCCATGAAATAAGCGTGTCTGTGTCCGTCTAAGAAAACGGCCTAGGTTGACGAAATAGAGTCTCTCATGTCCGTTACAGCTTATATAGATTTCTCATCATGACACTTTATGAAAATAATAAGTATTACTATTTACAAATCGAAGAACATAATGTAGTATATAAAACTATAAAATTTAATCGTAATAATTACGTATAGTTGAAAAGGAGGGAGAATATGCTGCTGGCTGCGATGGAGAAGGTCACCTTTGGTTACACGGACTCGCCATGCCTGCAAGATGCCAGTATGGAGCTTGATACCGGTGAATTCGTCGTTATTACCGGTCCTAACGGTGCTGCCAAAACAACGCTGCTCAAGCTGATGCTCCGTCTGCTGAAGCCGTGGAGCGGACGCGTCTGGCTGGCGGAGCGAGGGGTTGGCGGCCACAAGCTGTCTATCGGATATGTTCCGCAGAGGATCGCTTCCTTTAACAGCGGATTTCCCAGCAAAGTCTGGGAATTAGTCGGCTCCGGACGCTTCGCCAACACAATATGGCCGAGAAGATGGACGGCAGAAGATCGGCAGCAGACGGAAAATGCGCTGCGCCAAGTCGGCCTGTGGGAGCTTCGGGACCGGAAAATCGGCGAATTGTCCGGAGGACAGAAGCAGCGGATTTGCATTGCCCGCGCTCTCGCGCAGGAACCGGATTTGCTGTTCCTTGACGAGCCGGCCACGGGTCTGGACAGCCAAAGCAGGAAACAGCTCTATGAGCTGCTGGACCGTCAAGTCAAGGCCTTCGGAAGAACGGTCGTTATAGTTACGCATGATTTGGCCGAGGTAAACGGCTATACCAACCGCATCATCCAATTGCACAGAGAGGAGTACGGGAGATGGAAATGCTGCACTTCGATTTCATGCGGCGGGCATTTTACGCTGGCGGATTAATCGCTTTGCTGGCTTCCGTGCTGGGGGTTTATCTGATGCTTCGCAGACAAGCCTTAATGGCCGATACGCTGTCTCATGTTTCGTTAGCCGGCGTAGCCGCCGGCACGATCCTGCAAATCAATCCTACGCTGGCGGGATTTGCCGTAGCGGTTGCCGGAGCGGCGGCGGTAGAAATCATCCGGCGGTTCTATCCATCCTACAGCGAAATGTCCGTCGCCATTATTATGACCGGCGGGTTGTCGACCGCTGTCGTTCTGATGAGCTTGAATCAAGGTATAAATAAAAGCTTCTCCGCCTATTTATTCGGCTCCGTGGTCGCCGTCAATCAGCAGCAGCTTTGGCTTATGTTGATCGTCACCGTAGTGGGCGGGGTTTACCTATGGCTCTTGCGCCGCCCTCTGTATCAGATGACCTTCGATGAGGAGACGGCCAGGGCGAACGGCCTTCCCGTTCAATTGCTGTCGTTTTCGTTCAGCGTATTGACCGGAATGACGGTCGCGGCCGCGATGCCGATTGTCGGAGTGCTGCTGGTTTCGGCTTTAATCGTGCTGCCCGCCGCCCTCGCCATTCGGATTGCTGCGGGCTTTGCCTCGGCGGTTGTGCTGTCCATGCTTTTCGGGTTAACCGGGGTATATGCAGGGCTGACCTTGGCCTATCAGCTAAGCACGCCGCCCGGAGGGACCATTGCCTTGGTTCTGCTGGTGTTTTTGTTAATCGGATTAGGGGCGAAGCGCGGCTGGCATCAATTTATAAAGATCAGAAAACGTAAATCGGCCGGGCAAGATACAGCTTTGCAGGCAGGGGCGGCTTCTCGCTCCTCTCAATCCTAATAAACAACTTACAACTTACTGGCAACGTACAAGACGGGGTCTGCGTTGCGCAGAATTTTATGGAGGAAGATGATGAGTTCAAAATCTGCATTCAATAAAACGTTAGTCATTGCCGCTGCTCTCCTGTTGATTTTGGCAGGCTGCGGAGCGAAGAAGGATTTGAATAACGATGAGACTATTCCGGCCGTGGGAGACCTGCCGGAGAAGCTAAAGGTGGTTACGACGATCTATCCGATTTATGATTTTACCCGCAATGTTGCCGGGGAGCATGCGGAGGTCATCCCCTTGATCCCGCCGGGAGCCGAGCCGCATGGATGGGAGCCTACACCCCAGGATTTGAAAGTGATTCAAGCAGCGGATGTCTTTGTATATAACGGGGGCATGGTCGAATATTGGGTCGATCAAGTTCTGGACAGCATTAATCATCCTCAGCTGATTAAAGTGGAGGCTATCGCGGGTCTGGAGCTGATGCCATACTCCCACGATCATTTCCACGACCATTCTCACGGACACGATCACGGACATAACCATGACCAAGAAAAATCGGTTGAAGGGGATGCTCACGACCATGCTCACGACCATGCTCACGATCATGACCACGATCATGACCACGAGCATGCCCATGACGCCCATGCCGAAGAGCATGGCCATGACAAAGAAGCACATGGAGAAGCTCATGTCCATGATCACAGCGAGGACAATGACACACATAACGAGGAGCATGCCCAAGACGCTCACCATGAAGAAAATGGTCACGATCATGACCACGGACATGGCGAAGGAGAGCTGGATCCTCATGTTTGGACCGATCCGGTTCTGGCTCAAAAGCAGGTGATGAATATTATGGAGGGGTTGGCCCAGGCCGATCCGGACCATAAGCATGAATATCAGAAGAACGCTGAGGAATATATCGCCAAGCTTCAGGATTTGGACAAAGCCTTCCGTGAGATGGCCGCTAATGCGAAACGCAAGGAATTTGTCGTCCAGCATGCAGCCTTCGGTTATTTGGCGGAGCGCTACGGATTGATTCAGCTTCCCATAGCGGGACTTTCTCCCGAACAGGAGCCTTCTCCTTCACAAATGGCTGACATCGTGAAATTTGTCAAGGAAAACGAAGTGGGAACTTTATTTTTCGAAACTTTGGCGGATGCGAAAATTGCGGCTGTCCTAGCGCAGGAAACCGGGGCCAAAACAGCCGTGCTTAACCCGATCGAGGGGCTGACCGCGGACGAAGCCGGGCAAAACCTGGACTATATCGCGATCATGAAGGAGAACCTCAGCGCCCTTCAAGATGCCTTGAACGAATAGCACTCGCCTTAAGGTTTAGGAAAAGTCGCTCCGCGTATGAAATCAGAGACGAAGCCGAAGCTTGGCAGCCGCTTGACTAGCTTTCCTCATTCGTGCACTATAGACATATTACGTTGTTTAAGGGGTAGTCGAATGGCGGAAAATCAAACAGTTCAAACGATGCTGGATGCGATGTCCAAGAAGGGCTGGAGAATAACCGACCAGCGCAGAAGACTGGCCGAATTGTTTTCCACTACTGATGAGTACTTGTCGCCCAAAGATGTTTACGAGTATATGAGGCAAAAATATCCAAGCGTAAGCTTCGATACAATTTACCGAAATTTGCGACTCCTTAGTGAAATGGGGATCCTCGAGCAGTTTTATTTTTTGGACAGCGGCTTGAAGTTCAAGGCCAATTGCTCCACCCATCACCACCATCACTTAATCTGCGTCAATTGTGAGAAAACGGTCACCTTTGACTATTGTCCCATGTGGCATGTTTCCGGACTTCCGGAGCAGTTTGACATTCTGAATCACCGATTTGAAATTTACGGAATTTGCAACGAATGCAAGACGACGGCCAATTGAACACAAATGGATTGACAGCAGGGTCTCTCTGTAGCCGATGGGCAGCAGGGCGGCCCTTTTTCTATGAGTATAAATTATAGTCCCGGGGCTCCTCGCTAAGTACTTGTATAAACCTTTATCGAAGCAAAGCAAGAAGATCGACCGCATTTAGAGGAAGGTTTAGACACCGACTCCGTTGTGTGCGGACGGAATACGCTTGCTATAAGAGCTAAGCGTCACTTAGTGGGTTTATTCTATGCAATGCTTACTTCCAAAGAGAAGTTATCCGTTACGCCTATTCGGGCGAATGAAAGAGTAACAAAAGCGGATTTTTAACATATGTTGGTATATCTGCAGCCCAGGGTTATTCCCGTACCGAGTCTATCCTTGGGTCTCATCCGACATTTAAAATTAGGAGGAAACGGAATGAACGAGTTTAAAAATCAACTCCAGAACTTGGAGGCTACCGGGTTTCAGACGGGTCAGGTCACTTCGTGGGATACCCTGACCCAGAACCAGGATCCGGGCCGACTATGCATCGGATTTTGCTTTGTTCAGTGCTTTAACTGCTTCAATTGCTTCAATTGCTTTAACTGTTTCCGCTGCAGCAACTGCTTCCGCTGTCATAATTGCGCTCGCTGCTTTAATTGTGCACGCTGTCAAAGCTGTGCTCGCTGCCGTTAGTTTGGCCGGTTGGTCAAGTGCGTAAGCATCAAGACCGTCTGGAGGTTTGATCCGCGCGAGGCTATATGGCATCACAAGGAATCTTGCGCGGTCCGACGGCTTCTTTCTCTCCATCCCGGAAGTACATGAAGGGAAAGAGGCCCAAGACTATACATAATGGAGCCACCCGATGCCGCCCTGTCCGGACCGGAAGGATGGCTTCTCTCTGCGGAACCGAAATAGCTTCAATAGAGCTGTGCAACAAGTCGACAAGAAAGTCATGTCGGACATCTTTCTCTACATAGGATTTAAAGTATGGCGATAGACGGAATGAGAATAGAATGTCGGTAGATATGAAAAGGCTCGATGAGGAGGATTGAAATGCCGGTTTTGAACCCTTCTATGCGTTTAAAGGTGAATCGGGACACCTTCTATCTTCCCGAATCGGACGGAGGCGTATATTTTCGCAACAACATGGTTTCGTTCCGTATGGAAGGCAGGGCAATTCGCCAGTGGATCGAAATGCTGATCCCCATGTTCAGCGGCGAATATACATTGGCGGAATTGACCGACGGGCTGCAGGACGCGCATCGGGATCAGGTCTATGAAATCGCCAGGGTGCTGCTTCAGAACGGTTTCATACGGGATCTCAGCGAAGACCGCCCGCATCAGCTGCCTGACGAGGTTCTGGATAAGTATGCTTCGCAGATTGAATTTTTGGACAGCCTGGGCGGTTCGGGGGGCTACCGTTTTCAAAGCTTCCGGCAATCCAATGTGTTGGCGGTCGGGTGCGGACCGCTCCTGGTTTCGCTGGCGGCGGCCCTGCTCGAATCCGGATTGCCCGGATTCCGCCTGTTGGTTACGGATTCGGTGCCGACCGACCGGCGCAGACTGGAGGAGCTGGTTGAGCATGCCCGCAAGTGGGATTCTTCGGTAGCGGTGGAGGAGGTGTCGCTTAAGCGGAAAGGGGCGCAGGGCTGGCGGGAGTTGGTAAGGACCTTCGATGCTGTCTTGTATGTATCGCAGAACGGAGGGGAAGGGGAGCTGCGGCTTCTCCATGCCGTGTGCAAAGAGGAGAAGAAGGTGCTGCTCCCCGCCATTATCCTTCAGCAGACGGGTATGGCCGGACCGCTCATTCATCCGGAAACGGACGGCTGCTGGGAATCGGCCATCCGCCGAATACACCGGCCCGCTCTGTGCAAGGAAGAGCCGCAGCATCATCTCTTCTCGATCCCGGCAGGGGCCATGCTTGCCAATGTGATCGTGTTCGAATGGCTGAAGACGGCGGCGGGAATATCCGAAGCGAAGCTGAACAAGCATCTGTTCCTGCTGGATCTGGAAACCCTGGAAGGAGACTATTATCCGTTCCTTCCCCACCCTCAGGTGACAGGGTATGCGGGCGCCGAATGGATACATGATGTGGAAGCCCGCCTGGAGCGAGGCGCGGCCAAGGATCGAGCAGGCTCGGGGACGAGCGGGCTCTTCGCTTATTTCACCCGGATAACATCGGATAAAGCCGGGATTTTACGTATTTGGGACGAGGGGGACTTGATCCAGCTGCCGCTCTCCCAATGCCGGGTGCAGGCGGCGGATCCTCAGTCGGAGGGACCGGCTGAGCTGCTTCCGGAGATCATTTGCTCCGGCCTTACTCATGAGGAGGCACGGCGGGAGGCGGGGTTGGCCGGACTGGAGGCCTATACGGCACGAATGGCCGCGCCCTTCCTGGAGACGCTTTATCTCCATCGCCGCGAGGGGATGAATATGGAGGCACCGGAGCTGGTTCTCGGGGTAGGGGCCGGCGAAACGCCGACGGCCGGGATCAGCCGGGGGCTGCAAGCTTGTTTGAGAGAGATGCTGCGAAGCCGGACGGCCAACGGACCAACTACAGTCTATCCTATACAGTGGAACGGGACCGAGGATGGCCGCAGCCGTTATTATTATCAGGCATTGACGACGATGCAGGGCGAGCCGGAAATCGCCTTGGGAGAAGGGCTGTCCGGCTTTCCCGTTGTATGGGTCGGCTCGGGCGGGCATTGGTACGGCGGAGTCGGCTTGAATCGGACGATGGCCCTGCGCCTGGCACTGCAGCAGGCATTAATGACCGTGCAAAATGACGGGAAACTTCCTTCGGGTCAAATTCTCGAAGCCGCTTCCGTACGGAAAGGAGACAGGATATTACAGTGGACGGAGTTTCCCGCAGTGGATTCGGAGGAGGAAGGGATGCTGCTTAATGCTTTGCGGACCTTGAAAGAGCATGAACGGCCGCTCCTGGTCTGCGATTTGGCGCTGGAGCCCTTCCTGAAAGAAGGCCCGACGGGGGTATTCGGAGTGCTTCTTCGAAAGGAGGAATCGCTGTGAGTGCGGTTGTTACGATAATCGGAAGCGGTCAATTGGCAGACTTCGTATCCGACGAGCTGAGCCCCCGGTACGAAACGATTCGTCGGACCGATGGGCAGACGGCCATTCTTGAAGAGACGGACATAGTGCTGCTGCTGCACGATACATGGCGACCCGCCCTTCATCGCGAAACCGGGAAGGCGCTCCAGAGGCTGGGCGTCCCCTGGCTGCGGGGCTTCGTCGCCTTCGGGGAAGGCGTCATCGGCCCGCTCGTTCGTCCGGGAAGGCCGGGCTGCTCCTTGTGCGCGGATACGCGGCGGCATATGGCCGGCCGTGACCGCCGGGAGATGTGGGAGCTGCAGCAGAAATGGGAGAAGGATGAGGGAAGGACCGGGATCGATGCGTGGTCCTCAAGAACGGGCCTGCGCCAAATGGCGCTTATATTGGCAGATGCCGTCCATAATGTTCTGCAGGGCGGACAAAGCCGATGGGAAGAAAGAATCTATCTGATCCATCTGAAAACTTTGAGAAGCTCCAGCCATTTCTTCCTCCCGGATCCGTTATGCCCGCTTTGTTCGCAGCCGCCGGATGATTCCGAAGAGGGGGCCCGGGTCTCTCTTCTGCCCAGGCCGAAGCCGCATCCGGACAGCTATCGCTGCCGTTCCCTGAATGAGCTGAAGGATAGGCTGCGCAACGACTACCTGGATCATCGCAGCGGTTTCCTGAATGGAACGATGCGGGATCTCGTATCTCCTTTTGCCGATGCAAGCGTGAATTTGCCTCTGTTCGCGGATAACGAGGGCTGCGCCGGCCGCACCCACTCTTATGAGATCAGTGAATTGACGGCGATTCTGGAGGGACTGGAACGTTATTGCGGGATGACTCCGCGCGGCAAGCGGACTGTGGTCCGCGGCAGCTTTCGCCAACTGGAGGGGCAGGCGCTGGATCCGGTTAAGGTTGGCCTATACTCGGAGGAACAGTACAAGCGGCCCGGTTTTCCCATGCGGCCGTTTGATCCGGATCAGCCGTTGGATTGGGTATGGGGTTACTCCTTTATGCAGGAGCGGCCGCTTCTGGTGCCGGAATCGCTAGCCTATTACAGCTCGGGCTGCGGGGAGCGCTTCGTGCATGAAACCTCCAACGGCTGCGCCTTGGGAGGAAGCTTGGAGGAAGCCGTTCTGTACGGTTTGCTGGAAGTGGTGGAACGGGACTCGTTTCTTATGACCTGGTATGCCCGATTGCCCCTACCGCGTCTGGACCCATACTCTGCGGGGGACCCGGAGCTGTCGCTGATGATCGATCGATTGCAGGCGGTCACCGATTATGACGTCTATTTGTATAACTCCACCATGGAGCACGGCATTCCCAGCGTATGGGCCATAGCCAAGAACCGGACCGGCAAGGGAGGAAATCTCGTCTGCGCGGCCGGAGCGCATCCCGATCCGGTGCGGGCGATGAAAGGCTCGATTCACGAGTTGGCCGGCATGCTGCTTACGCTTGGCGATAAGTTCGAGGAGAACCGGGAGCGATATATCCCCATGCTGCAGGACCCGTTTCTGGTCAGGGACATGGAGGATCATTCGATGCTGTACAGCCTGCCGGAGGCGGAGCCGCGGCTTCATTTTCTGCTGGATAACAGGGAGACGCCGCGAACGGTGAAGGAGGAGTTCAAGCCTGTGCCTAGACATGCCGATCTGACGCAAGACCTGCGGGAGATCCTCGACAACTTCCGGCGCTTGAAGCTGGAGGTCATTGTCGTGGATCAGACCGCGCCGGAATTGGCGCGCAACGGGCTCTCTTGTGTGAAGGTTCTAGTTCCGGGCATGCTGCCGATGACGTTCGGCCATTCTCTTGCACGTCTGACGGGGCTGGACAGATTGTGGCGGGTTCCGGTTCAGCTTGGACATGCGGAGCAGCCTCTCACCCCGGAGCAGTTGAACCCTTATCCCCACCCCTTTCCTTAAGCGATGAATAGTTCGTTTTCGTGCTTTACAAGCCGGACATAATAGAGCAGGTCTCTTTTTAAATGGTACGAACGATTTAGAGAGATGTATAAAATCCTATATCACTACGGGAACGGACAGGGGGGATAGAATGAATCTGGATGAATTTGTTCATCAACTGCAGAAGGATACAGACAAGGTCCGGCCTCCGGACTGGGAGGTGGATTGGGCCGACGCCCCGCTGCCGTATAAGCTGTATCGCGGCTTGCCCGCTTATCCGCTGTCTGCGGCTATCCCGTTAAATTTGGAAAAGCGGGCAGAGCCGGCCCTTCCCGACCTGTGTAAGCTGGGTCATTTTCTCTGGTATGTCTTCGGGTTGACGCAATTCAGCGAATCTCTGCTAGGGTCTCGTTCCGGGGAACAAGGAGCGGATGCCATCTGGCTGCGCAGGAGGTTTGCCCCATCCGGAGGGGCTCTGTATCCAAATGAATTATACCTGTATCTGAAAACCGCAGGGCTGCCGATCGGGGTTTATCATTATGATGCGGCCCATCATCGTCTGGTGCTGCTGCGTGAAGGCCTTATGGACTGCTATCTGGCCAGGGCGCTCGGCCATCGCAGCGATCTGTCGGCTTGCTTTGGCGCCGTTTTTCTGTCCGTCCATTTTTGGAAAAATGTATACAAATACAGCTGCTTTGCTTACCGTCTGCACGGGCTCGACACCGGGGTGGTGATCGGGCAGCTTCTGGAGACGGCCGAACGGTTCGGTTTCGTTCCGGGAGTCTACCTCCAGTTTCTGGATCGGGCGATCCATCATCTGCTCGGCCTTAAGGGAGAGGAAGAGAGTGTTTACGCGGTCATTCCACTGTCCTCATCTCCCTCCCGTACCTGGTTTTCCGTCCGGCGGAAGCATGAAAACATAGACTCCGCCGCTGAATTATGCCGGGAGCTGCCCGCCATCCAGCCGAAACATTATGGCCGGTCGCGAACGATCAAGGAATGCCGGAAGCTGGTGAAGATGAACGAGGCTTCGTGGCAGGACACGGCAGCGGCCTTTCGAATGTTCAAGAGAGGGATGGAACGGCGCGAGGCTGCGGTTCATCAGGCTTCGGCCCCGACCCCGGCACCTAAGGCCAAAGGTAATATCGGCGGCGTGATGGCAGAGGAACGGGTAGAACTGCCGGTGGTGGAGAGGCTGTCCTACGATTTGGCGGCGGCCTGCCGCCGCCGTTCTTCGCCGGATCTTGATTTCGTCATGCGTCCCGTGAGTCTGCGGCAATTGGCCGCTCTGCTCCAGGAAGCGGCCGCTTCTCTAGTGTACGCCCACGACCTGAACGGTTCGCCGGAATCCGTCCTCTCGCGGATTTCCATTTACGGATGTTTGAAGGGCGTTGAGGGGGTGGCGGACGGCGCTTATCAATATGATCCGGCCGCACATGCTCTCACGCTTCTGCGTCCCGGGGATCACCGGCTTTGGCTGCAGCAGGGGATGACCTGGCATAACGTCAATCTGTCCCAGGTGCCTCTTTGCCTGCATGTCGTCGGAGACAAAGACCATCTTATGAATACGTTCGGATATAGAGGATACCGGATTCAGCAGATGGAGGCGGGCATGCTCGTGCAGCGGCTGCTGCTGGCAGCTTCCGCACTCGGCTTGGGAGGACACCCGCTTCTCGGTTATGACGTGAACCTGGTGGACGAAATCTATTTCCTGGCCCGGCAGAGGAAGACCAGCCTGATCCAGGTGCCGATCGGGGCTTATCGCCCCCGCCTGAGATTGACGGGAGGGCTGCATGGCTGAATGCCGGGCGGCCAGTCCAGCCTCTAGTACAGGAAAGATTCGGTTCGACCTCAAATAGCCGGCTGCCCGATAGGATGATTTCGCGGCTCCAATCGAGCAATTCCATAAAGAGCAACCTGGTGTCGCTGTCTTTATTTCATAGCCAATAGCGCTATCCGACTTGTGTCGCGATTATAGGGCTCTGAACATGGGGTATTTCCAGGTGTCTTCGGATAGGAATTATTTTGAAGTCGTTTCAGAGTTATTTCTCAAATAATTCTCCAGTAGGCGTGGAGAGTATTTTTTCCGTCCGGGCTGGTCCCGCACTTGCCTCCACAGATGGGCAGCCACCTTCATTCGGTCTTTGCGGATCGCTTTCGAATTCGGATCTTGATTAAAGTCTTTAACAAATTGGTTCCACTGGTAGGTGCTTTCCTCCGGGCCGCCCGCTTGTTTCTTTCCTTCATAGATATCGATCAAATCGGCGACAGTCATGTCCAGATCCCCGCGGCGCTCTGCTTCCCTTAATGCCGCCGCCATTTCCTTGGTAAACGAGAAACGGGGCTGTTTATAGTAGCGGGCAAAGAATTCCCGGGCCTTCTGATTAAATTTGAAGCCATCCGGTATGAGCCGGGTATCCAACGATATTTCTACGGGCTCTTTCTCCATTCGAATGGAACTATTGGCCTTCCGCTGGTCGGTGGTAACTTCTCCGCCCAACCATTTCTTGATTCGGAATAGCAATTCGGCTTTGGTCCCTGTTGCGGGGATGTTATGCAGGCGGCAGATATTCTCCAGTTCCTCTTTATACCAATAATGTCTATCGAATTCCTCTACCGTAAGCTCAGTGGAAAATTCCGGACGTGATGGATTCATATTTGCTCCTCCCCTTTTAACCGTGATCGTTTATTGCTTGCCCCTTAGTCACATTAATCAAAATTGTACCATAGTTGTTCGTTGGCGAACATACTTTCTGTGCGGTGCTTTGTTGAACGCGGTGAGGGGATGCCTCCGCTTTTTGTAAGGAAAACATTTACATGATACCAAAGCAAATGTATTATGATCTTAATACTTATTTCCGAAAGGAACGACAACTTCGCTTGAGCCAGATCGAGGAGGAGAAATATGAAGAAGTTGATGCTATCCATGGCAATGCTTGTTCTAGCCGCCGCTTGTTCGAACCCGGTACAGGGAGCCCGGAGCGACATGACGGTTCCCGCGAACACTCCGGAAGCCGAGAATAACAAGATCACGGTAGATACTCCGATGACGGTTTCAGAGACTCCGATTCCCGAGAGCCGCAAAATATTGAAGATTAAGCTGGTAGACGGCAAGTATTATGAAGATCGGAATCCCGGACCTTACCAGGGGGCCAATTATGAAGGAGAATTCGTATTTGAAATCAGCGATGAGGCGGGCGAAGTGTTCGGTACGACGTGTATCAACGATTTTTACAACGGGCAAACCTTGACGTTCGTCGATCCCTTCGAGCTCGTTATGGAGGATTACAATGGCGACGGCCTGCCGGATTTTACACTGGGCCAGAATATGAACAGCAACGGCAAGCTGTACAAGCTGTTTTCCGTTGGAGACGATGACCGGATTCGTGAACTTCCGGTTGAAGGTCAGTCGGAGCTATACATAAGCGGTGGGGAGGGAAGCCGTTACTCCGTAAGATTGGAGCGGACGGGGCCGGGAGAAGTGTCATACCAGGCCTATGACCAGCTTATGGGCGAAACAGCCTCCAAAACTTTGAAGTGGGAGAACGGGGCTTTCGCAGAAGTAACCCGGGAGACGGAAGTGATTCTGGATCCTCTGCCCGAGACCGTCTCGGAGCTTGCGCTGCAGCTGTCGGGCAAGATCAAAGGGGTAAGCCTGCCTTACTTCTTCTACCAGGTCGAGGACGGACATCATTTTCTGGCGGAAGGGAAAATCGAAGTCCGGGATAACGGTGAATTCTCGGCAGCCATTCCTCTCAAGCGGCCGACGAACGGTTTCGGCTCGGTCGTGTTCTACGCAGACTTGAACGCGAATGGGCGTTACGATCTTGAGGAGGATACGGAATGGAAGCTGGGATCGGCCTTCTTCGCGTTCGAAGAGTCTCTGGTCGTTCCTCTTTCGGACCTTGGAACGGAATGAACGGATAGAATCAACCTTCAGAATCAACCATTCGGTTGATTCTTTTTTTATTCCTTCGCGGTACGATAGGTTCCGGAAGGAGTGATAGTGCAGATGAAGCCGATTATTGAAGTGAAGCTGCTGGAGAAGAGCTTTAAAAATCGCAAAGCGCTGCAGAATATATCGTTCGAGGTTTATCCGGGGGAAATTTTATGCTTCCTCGGCCCCAACGGGGCAGGGAAGAGCACGACCATTAATATCTTGTCGACGGCACTCCGTTACGACCGCGGAGAGATCCTCTTTCAGGGGGAGAAGGTGGGGGCGAATGCCGCCCGCTTCAAGCGGCAATTGGGAATCGTCCCGCAGGACTTGGCCATTTACGAGGAAATTACGGCCGAGCAGAATGTCAAATTTTTCGCTTCCTTGTACGGATTGCGGGGGCAGGAGCTGCAGCGGAGGGCGGATGAAGCGCTGGCCTTCGTCGGCCTCTCGGAGAGAAAGCGGGACAAGCCGAGAACCTTCTCCGGAGGGATGAAGCGAAGGCTCAATATCGCCTGCGCTATTGCTCACAAGCCGCAGGTCATCATTATGGATGAGCCTACGGTCGGCATCGATCCGCAGTCCCGCAATCATATCTTGGAATCGATCGTCCGGCTAAAGGAGCAGGGGGCCAGTATTATTTATACGACCCATTACATGGAAGAAGTCGAGGAGATCTCCACCCGCATCGTCATCATCGATCACGGGCGCATCATAGCGGACGGGACGAAGGAGTCGTTGAAGGAATGCCTGGAGGAGGAGAAGCTTTACGAAATTGACGTGGAGAATACGATCGGCCTGAACGAAGACGAGCTGTACCGGATTGACGGGGTGAAGCGGGTGCAGGTCGGCGAGAATCATATTCGCGTGACGACGCTAAAGGGAATTGAAAATTTGGACAGAATCATCCACACTCTCATCCATGCAGGTATGAGAATTCAAAATATGGCTACTTCATCGGCCAGTTTGGAGATGGTGTTTCTCAAGCTGACCGGAAGAACGCTGCGGAATTAGGGGGGCTTGCAATGAGGCTACGAGGCTTCTATGCCATCTTCAGACGGGATTTGCTCAACCTGCTGCTCAGTCCGATTCTGGTTTCCGTGAATACGATATTTCCTCTGCTGCTGGTGCTGGTGCTTGGCTATATAGGAAGCGGAATCTATGCCGGCGGAGAAGTATCCTCTTATGACTATTACGGAATTACCATAATGATTTTCATGGTGCTTAACGTTTCGATAACCGCTGCAAACAGCTTTATGGAAAGAAGCATCAGGCCGAGCAATTTGCGGATTCTGTATGCTCCCTTGCCCGGGTCTTATATCTACCTGTCCAAAATAGCCGCCACTTTCGTATTCACTACCGCCTGCCTCTGTTTAATCGCCGGGGTGTTAGCCGTCTGCGGCATCGGGATCGGGGGAGCCAATATGGGATACGTTCTGCTTCTGCTGATCGGGTTCAATTTGTTTTCCTGTTCGCTTGGTATCCTGTTTTGCTGTATTTTCAAAAGCGAGGAATTGGCGAACAAACTGCTCAGTATCATCAACAATGTATCCGCTCTGGCCGGGGGCTTGTTCTTTCCATGGGACGGATTGGGCAAGGTCGCCGAGACGATCTCCGGCCTGTCTCCGGTCAAGTGGGTGGCGGAAGGCGTCTTCCGAATCATCTATGATTACGACCTCGGGATACTGCTTCCGACGTTGGCGATCTGTCTGGCTGGCTCGCTCGTCTTGGCATGGGGCTGCAAACTTTCCTTTAGAGCGGAGGATTATGTATGAACGGAATGGCACAAGTATTTAAAAATAACGTTTATCGCATGATGAACCGCAAAGCTTATCTGCTGCTCACGTTAAGCATAACGATAGCGGTTATGGCGCTGGCCATTTATTTGACATCGGCATTGGAAATGAAGGGTAGAATCGCGGTGGTAGGCGAACCGGATTCCCTGCCGGCGAACGTCCGCCAAGCTTACAAAGTGGAGCCGCTGGATGCCGCTCCACCGAAGTCGCAGCTAGTCCGCAATAAGTATGACGCTGTTTTGACCGACCAAGGGAACGGAAGCTATTCCATCGAGGCGATCAAGGGCGAACCAATTACCGCGAAGCTGGAGCAGGCGCTGGCACATCCCGACCGGTTGGTGACCGCGGATGGCAAGAGGGGGGTAGGCACCAATATACTGGGATTTCTAGTTATGGTTATTTTGCTGGAAGGCTTTCTATTCATGACCTTCTTTCCGGAGGACAAGGCGAACGGGACGTTCCGCCGAATGCTTACTTCCCCAGTTCGAGCAGGCAGCTACCTGTTTGCGCAGTGCCTTTTTTGTTGGATCATCGTCTACGTTCCTACCTTCGGCTTGATGGCCGCCGCCTCCCAGCTGCTCCATATCGATATCGGGCTTGGACTGCTTCAATATGCCTGGCTGCTTGGCCTGCTGGCACTGGTTGCTACCGCCTTCGCCCTTTTCATGTCGTCGTGGATCGAGAACAGCGATCAGATGATGACGCTCGCAGGAAGCCTCATTTTGTTGACTTCGCTGCTTTCAGGCAGCTTCTACAGCTTCACGCCCGAAGGCGGGATGAAATGGCTTGTAGCCGTTCTGCCGCAAAAGCAGTTCCTGACCGTCGTGCAGGCTCTCGAGCGAGAGGCGGCTATGGAAGATTGGGCTTGGTCTGTCGGCTATCTGCTTCTGCTGTCCGGATTGTTCTTCCTCGCGGGCTGGGGGCTCTGCCGGAAGAGACTGGCGGAAGGAAGGTATTGAACCGTGGTATCCTGTCCGAATATCTGCCCGCTAATAAAAGCAAGGCAGGGTTTTTCATCCGCCAGCCGGATGGATACCTCCCGCATTCACGGGAGGCTTGGCTTCGGAGGGCTGGAAATCACGGATTTGGACGGTTCTTCTGACTCGGAAGCATATTGATGTTAGTGGGGAGGTCTGGCATGATAAGAGGGGGACGCGGCTCGCTGCAACCCGAACATTCACAGGATTCGGAAGGGATAAGGATGGACGGCATAAGGCTGATACCTGCTAAATTAAAAGCGCCCCCTCCGCGCAAAAATTACATTCGTCGGGAAGCTCTGTTCCGGAAGCTGGAGCAGTTGGAGGAAGGGAAAGTAGCCGTCGTGCAGGGTGCTGCCGGAAGCGGTAAAACCACTCTGGTCGCTTCATTCATGAAGGAGCATCCGGAGCAGGAGTTTCGCTGGATCAACCTGGATGCGGACAATAACGAACTGTTCTCGTTCTGGCATTATTTGCTGGAAGCGATCAAGACTGATTTGGGCGGGCAGATGGAAGATCTGTACGCCGTTTTTGAGGCGCTGCCCCAGAAGCAGGAGATCGAGAAGCTGCTCATTTTCCTTGTTAATCAATTGGGGTCCGTGCAAGGATTGACGCTTGTTCTGGATGATTTTCACACGTTGGACGATCCGTCCTTGCTGCAAACCTTTGAGCTGTTTATGAAATACAGCCCGGACCAGATCCGCTTTATTCTCTTAACCCGCGAAGCCCCGAAATTGTATCTGGGCGAGTGGATGGTCTCCGGACGCTATGTGGAAATCAACGAACAAGATTTGAAATTTTCTGCCGAAGAAGCGGTGCTTTTCCTTCAGCATACGTTGGAATCGGGTGTGGATGAGGAGTCGGCCGCACGGCTCAACCAATGGACGGAGGGCTGGGTGGGCGGATTGCAGCTTATAGCGCTGGCCAGGTCTCATCGGAAGGAGCTGCCGTTCGGCCAGAACCGGGGACTTAACAAATATATGATCAATTATTTGTCCAACGAAATATTATCTTCCGTAAGTCCCGAGGAGAAGCAATTTCTGATTCGCACCTCCATTTTAAGCTATTTTAACGAAGCGATCTGTAACCGTCTGTTGGGGATAGGTCACGCCAATTCTATCATTCACAGGATGGCCGACAGAAACATGTTCCTGGTGACGATAGACGAAGACGAAGGGCTTTATCGCTATCACCACTTGTTCGGGGAATTTTTGCGGTGGAAATTTTCGGAATGGGATGAGGAGACGAAACGCAGTTGGCATATGAAGGCCGCTATCGTTTATGAACAGTCTGGCGATCTGGAGGAAGGCGTCAAGCATTATTTTCAGGCGGGCGAATACCGGGAAGCGCTCGGACTGATCGGCAGGATGCGCCAGACGGTTAAGGGCTGGGGTTATTTGCGCCAAATTCCTCTGGAATACCTTATCGAAAGCCGGGATCTATTGTTCCAGAGGCTGTTCTACCACTTCTGCAATTTGGAAATGGAGAAGTGCAGACAAATTTTGGATCGCCTGCAAGACAAGCCGAAAGACGATGTTTTCTGGAATGCTTTCCAATTTACGCGTTTTTTCATAGATGAGAGTCTGGAAGGTCTGGAAATGTATCCGAATTCGATAGACGAGATCGAGCGGATGGGTTTAAGCGAGGCGACCAAGGCCATCATCTATTTGTCCAGTTCCCTGCTGCTCGGCCTGCGGGATCAATATGCGAAAGCGCTTGAATGTATAGATAAGGCGATTCAACTGGAGAACCGGTTCAATAATCCTTACATTCGTTACTTTGCATGGACCAGCAAAAGCCAGCTTCTGGAGTCTCTCGGCGAATTGAAAGAGTGCGAGCGGATCTATGAATCGTTGACCCGCTTGATGGAAGACCACCTCTATCTGACCCCTCTGGCCGCCAATTGCTTGATTGGAGAGGGCGGCATTTATATCAAAAGGATGCAGCTGGATAAAGCGGATCAATTATTCGAACGGGCGAAGGATATGCTGCCTAAAGAATACATCTCCATGGAGGTCAGCTATATTCACAATCGAATTGAGATGTGTCTCCTTCGCGACGACAAGCCGGAAGCGGCCGATTGGATGAAGCAACTGGCTGCGTTTCGAATTTATTATCAGCACCCGCTCTACTATTCTTCGATATTGAAGTTCCAATGGCTGATCGGTGAAACGGACCCCGAGCTGCTCCATTCGTTTACCCAATGGATAGAACAGGGTGAAGATTATCGTCCTCGCCGATATGAAGATCTGCTGCTGTATGCGCGGATTTTATTCTCGCGGGGCGATAAGGAGAAAGCTTTGGCTCAACTGGATGATATTTTGAAGGATGCCCGCAAGCACAAGATCAAACTGATTCTGGTCGAAGCCATTTTGCTGAAGCTGGCTATTCTCGATATGGACGGGACGGGAAGCAAGAGGGAGCGGTTGAATCTGATCCGCGAGGCAGTCCATTACAGCTATGCCAATGAGATGGTTTCCCCGTTTGTATTGGAGGGGGAGGCCATCCGGCGGGCATTAATCGAACTTGTGAAAGAACAGGAGGACGACCTGCTCGCCAGGGAGAGACAGTTTGTCCATAGAGTGCTTTCCCTGTGGGACCGGAACAAACCGGAAAGTCTGTTAAGCGAACGGGAGCTGGAGGTGCTGACGGTGCTTTCCTCCGGTTTGTCCAACAAAGAAATAGCGGAGAGGCTGTGCATCTCCATTGCCACGGTTAAAACGCACATGATCAAAATCTATGCCAAGCTGGAGGTCTCCAACCGGACGGAAGCCGTAGAGAAAGGGCGCCAATTGGGCTTGCTGTGAGAAAAGCCGTTCCCCATCAAGGAACGGCTTATTTTCAAAATATAAGAAAGTATAAGTTTCACCTTATACCTGATCTCATATTTCATCGGTAAACGCGCCCGTCCTAAGGACGGCGATAGCCGTTTATCCTTGTGCCGCTCCGGCAGTCCGGGTATGGTTCCATAGAATCAATAAATCGCCATACTTCCTACTAAAGAAAGGATCACTTTCTTCCGATGAATATAGTATATTAGTACTAGGTGCCTTGAATCGCCAGAATGAGCGGGAAATCGGTCGCGAAGCCGAGAGCTTGAAGGCGGTTTAAGATGAATTGGAACAATGTCAGGAGTATTAAGACTATGATCATATGGAGTATTTTGGACATCGAACCGACGGAAGATGTTGCGTCCATCAGGAAAGCCTATGCCAGAAAATCGAAGATTCATCATCCCGAAGACGATCCGGAAGGGTTTCAACGCTTAAGGGAGGCTTATGAGCAGGCGCTTAAGGAAGTCCGGGCAAGCTGGCCCGGTTCAGCGTCCAACGGGAATCGTTCTGTCCGCAGGCAACCCGTCAAGAAGGACACCGCTTGTGATTTCGATGCGTTCTTCGATTTCCGGGAGGAAGCTCGCCGGGCATTAATGCTGCAAGATCTGGAGCAGGCCGAACCGTATTTGGCGGTGGCGTTTCAACTGTATGAGGAAGATCCCGATCTGCTTAGACTCATCGGCCTCTATTATGTGATACAGGGAGATTGGGAGAATGCCCTTCCTGCTTTCGACCGGCTTCTCCGGGTGAGACCGGGGGATATCGACGGCTTGCTGCACCGGGCGGATTTATATTTGAAGCTGGGAAATCCGGAGAAGGCAAGGACCGACTACGGGCATATTCTGGCGGATCATCCGGATCACCTTCAGGCATTAAGCGGTCAGGCGCGAAGCTACTGCCTCGAGGAACGGATGGAAGACGCGCGATCGATATATGTGAGGATTGTAGAGCGGTATCCGCATGATATAGATGCCCGTGTCAGGCTGCTGGATGTTAGCCGCCGGCTAGGGGAGCGCGAGATGCAAACGGAGGTATACCGGCCTCAATTGCCGGAGCGGAATCGGGGATGGTTTAGGAGGCAGTGGTCTCGACCGTCTTCAGCGGTTTGCGACACGCCTGCCGGATCAGACGAAACGGCATGGAAGCGTATGGATGCGCCCTTCGAGAATGTGACGGAAACATGGTGTCTGGCTCTGGGTGCTATATTATTCGAAAGGAAGGGGCTCAAGCCGGACGAGTTCTATTCAGAGGAATTCAAGGAGGAAACCCGCTCGCAATGCAAGCATTCCTTGGAGTGTGATTGGGCTATTCATAGCAGAGAGCAGCTTCTGCAGCGGCTCGATCAACTGATGGTGGCCGGGGATAACCGGTCGTTCACGGAACTTCGTTCCTTTCTTTCCACGCTGCCGGAATCGGATCCATCCGCTTATAACGATTCGCTTGGGAACACTCATGAATCCTATGTCCAGTATCAAATCGTCCAGACTTACGATCATAAGCTGCCGGGTGCCGGAATAGCAGCCTGGGATTGGGGAAGGTACGTCTTCTTGTGCAGGGAAGGTGCGCTTGCCGGATATTTGACAGAGGCGGAAGCTCGAAGCCTGATGAGAAGGGTGGCGCACATGGCTCAGCATTCGTACTCCGACTGGCTTGAATACGGCATCGGCTTCCTGGTCGGCGAACAGTTCAGCGTCAAGAAGCTGTCTGGCCGTCATGCGGACGAACGGTTGGACACCGCCGAAGCCCTGCTCTGGAATGAAAGCAGTCTCTGGCGGCGATTGGACTGGGACACGAGACTGGACTAAAGGAACCCAAGCCAGCATTTGAAGACGTTCATGTAGTAGAAACATAGAAACGGGAACGGTGGAAAAAAGAGGGAATGTTGACAGTCGGTTCCTCATATGATAAGGTGATGGCAACGAGGCATTTCGCTCCTGGAGCGGGGTGCCTTCGTCTATATTCATAGATTGTTTTACATTTAATGGATTGTCGTCAGCTTTCGGAGGTGGTGATGCCATGTTTCTCTCTTTCACCCTCTCTAGCAGAGGGCATTAGCTGATAGCAGGTTGGACATAATGACTGGAAAAGATGTGAAATAACTTGAAGTGGATGATTAACAGTCGGTGGGAAGGCTATCGGCTTGCGGATTTGCGCAAGGATTTCATATCGGGAATGACGGTTGGCGTCATTGCAATTCCTCTCGGAATGGCTTTCGCCATAGCTTCCGGAGTCAAGCCGGAATACGGATTGTACACGACGATTGTGGCCGGTATAATCATCGCGCTTCTCGGTGGGTCGAAGTATCAGGTAGGGGGTCCGACGGGAGCCTTTATCCCGATTTTGCTGGCCATTGTGCTGCAATACGGATACGAGAATCTGTTGATCGCCGGATGGATGGCGGGAATCATTCTGGTGCTGCTCGGGCTGCTCAAGCTCGGGACCGTGATTCAGTATATTCCGCGGCCTGTCACTATCGGCTTTACTTCCGGAATTGCGGTCATTATCTTCACGGGGCAGATCGCCGGCTTTCTTGGATTGACCGGCCTGGAGCAGCGGCAAAGCTTCGTCGGGACAGTGCTCGAGCTGGCTCGCAGCCTCCATACCGTGCAATGGGGCAGTGTTGCTACAGCCGCCGTCAGTCTGGGCTTGCTTCTGGCTATTGGGAAATGGCTTCCGAAGCTTCCCGCATCTCTGGTTGCTCTGATCGGATCTGCTCTGTTCGCAGCTTTCTTCTTTGGCGACGGCATTGCTACCATCGGGTCGGAATTCGGAGCCATACCGGGCACATTGCCCAAGTTCCAGATGCCGGAGTTGACACTGGAGAAAATAATCATGCTGCTCGGCCCTGCCTTCACGATTGCTCTATTAGGCGCGATAGAATCACTGCTGTCGGCGGTAGTCGCGGACGGAATGAGCGGCACAAGGCACAACAGCAACCGCGAGCTGCTCGGCCAAGGGGTGGCTAACATCGTTACACCGATGTTCGGCGGGATTCCGGCCACCGGAGCGATAGCCCGTACCGCCGCCAACATTAAGAGCGGGGCGGTCAGCCCGTTGTCGGCCGTTATTCATGGATTGACCGTTCTCGCGGTTTTATTGCTGTTTGCTCCTTATGCTTCGCAAATTCCATTGGCCGGTATGGCGCCCATTCTGATGGTTGTCGCATGGAACATGTCCTCGCGCCGTCATTTTATCCAATTGATGAAAATGAGGAACGGTGACTCGGTTGTAGCCCTGGTTACTTTTACCCTTACCGTCTTCATTAATTTAACCGCCGCTGTCGGGATCGGTCTTGTGCTGGCCGCTCTCCTGTTCATTAAACGGATGAGTGAAATGCTGACCGTTAACAAAGTTTTTCCTTTGCGGGCAACGGATGACGGAGAGGGAAGCGGATCGCCTGCCGCAGGCGATTGTCCTCTGGTGCGGATCTATTCTGTGGAAGGGCCCCTGTTTTTCGGGGCGGCACAGTATCTCTTAAATACGCTTATGGACACGGTCCAATCTACCCCGAAGGCACTTATTCTGGAACTCGGCAGAATGCCTTTTATCGATGCTACCGGAGAAGCCAATTTGCATATGCTTGTCCGTCATTTTCAGGAGAAGGATTGTTTGGTGCTTGTGGCGGGCATCCAGTCTCAGCCCCGCGAAATGCTGGTCCGATCAGGATTATACTCGCGAATCGGGAGATCCAACTTTTTTGCCCGGTGGGAGGAAGCTGTCGACCATGTACTGGCGCGGCAGGATATGAGCCCATGTGTTCAGTGTTCTTCTTGTGTATGGAGATCTGGCGTTGGAAGAGAGGGGGCCTCCGTCTTCCTCGCGAGCGATCCTTCATGCGCAGAGGAATCGACCCCTTTGGGCCAAACGGCCGACCATGGGTGATGAGGCGGCGCAAAGCCGGCGATATGGTCAATCGTCTGCCGGACCGCCGATGGGGACGTAGTTGTTATGGAGTTTATGGCAAGTTGTTATGTTGGTGACCGTTTAAGAGAATATGCCCTAGAATCAGGAATATTTAATTAAAGGAGCTAATGAACATGAGTCAACCATTGCAAGCGTCTGTTCGAACTAAAATGTCCCGTTCCGGGATGAAAGAATTGCGCAAGGCCGGCCGGCTGCCGGGCATTGTATTCGGCAAGCATACGGACAATCGGATGATCCATGTCTCTTCGAGGGAATTTCAACGCTGGGCGAAGAGCGGAGCATCGCAAATTATTCAACTGAACATTGATGGAGGGGAGACGGTTCCCGTTCTGCTCGAAGGAGTGCAGCGTCATCCGGTTTCGGGTGATTGGCTCCATGTCGACTTTCTGCAGGTGAAGATGGATGAAGCGGTCAGGAGCCGGATTCCGATTGAGTTTAAAGGAACGCCTAAAGGAACGAAGACAGGCGGAATCATGCAAACCCAAGGAACGAGCATTGAGGTTGAAGGGCTGCCGGGCAATCTGCCGACCGCCATCACCGCCGATATTGAACATCTGGATGTGGGAGAGACCTTCCACGTTTCCGATTTGAAGCTTCCGGAGAACGTGACCGTGCTGTCCCCGGAAGATGAGCTTCTGGTTTCCATTGTAGCTCCGAGATTGGATAAATCGGCGACGGATGAAGAAGTAGAGGCTGCGAACTGATCTATTATATCTTATGATCACGAGGCATTTCCTTATCCGGGAGATGCCTCGTTTCTTTATGAAGAGATCATTCTGCCGGGATGATTAGAAGTCGGGGCTTCTCCGTCTTGGGGCGTTACCCTCCATGTGTCTCTTTGTCGTTTGATATAGGTCAACTTTGCCGGATTGGCTATTACATCTATTGCCTGAATACAATTTCGTTGAATCTGGAAGGTGAAAACATATAGTATATTCGTTCCCTTTGATAATACGAGTCCCCATTGATTGTTGATATGTCTATAATGGGTTTCCATGCCCTTAGGCTTATAGTTGGATTTAATCTGTTATTTTCGGAAATGAAATCGTTCGAGCGGTATCCTACCAATTCTACAATTTTAGTTAAATCTACCATCTCAACCGTCTTTCTACTATAATAATAGGTAAGTATAGAACAGGATAGAAAAGCCGCCAGCTATGCAGTCGTTAACGGCAGGCAAGGGAGAAACGAATGAAGCCGATTCAAGCGATCGTTTTGGATTTGGATGGTACTTTATTGAATTCGCACAAGCAAGTGTCTCCCCGTAATCAGGCGGCAGTTATGGCGCTGCATGCCCGGGGGATTGCCGTTATCATTGCTACGGCGCGTCCGCTAAGATCGGTGAAATGTCTGCTTCCTGCGGAGTGGCTTACTTTAGGTTATCAGATTTGTTACAACGGTGCATTTACGGTGAATGAAGCTGTGGATGTCTATGAGCACTTGGCGATTCCTCGAGCGACGGCTGCGGAAATTTACCGGTTTATCAAGGAGCAGAACGGCTCCATTCCCGTGACGATAGAAGTAGAGGACACGGCTTACGCGGACTGTATTTTGACAGATGAACATCGTCGGATATTCGGGATTCCCGAGGATGTTCCTCCGCTGGAAGTCATCTCCGGTACCGAGATGGAGACGGTCTCTCCGTCCAAAATTTTGCTCGCCAACGTGGATGGAATTTATAGCAAGCTGAAAGCGGTCTTTCGGAGCAAAGTGAACATCATATGCACCGATGGTCAAGAGCTCATCCAAATCATGAATAAGCAGGTCTCCAAAGAGAATGCCTTGCGCAAGGTTCTCGACCGGTCAGGGATCAAAGCGGAGAATACGATTGTATTCGGCGATGATCATAATGACCTGGGCCTGTTCGATTTGTGCGGAATCCCGGTCGCAATGGGGAATGCCGTAGAGGAATTAAAAGCTAAAGCGGCTCTCGTAACGGATACGAATGACCGTGATGGCGTGGCCAGGATATTGGAACAATGGATTGAATATGGAGAAGGGGAGGAGAGGAACGAATGAGCGAGCAGCTTTATAAAACGGGCTTCAAGCGCATAGATGCTCATCAGCACTATTGGAAGCTGAGCCGGGGGGATTACGGCTGGCTTACTCCGGATTCCGGAGTTCTGTATCGGGATTATTTGCCCGGCGATTTGAAGGAGCACTTGCGGGAGCAGTCGATCGACAGGACGATCGTCGTTCAAGCGGCGCCTACGATAGAGGAGACGGAATATCTTCTTGCCTTATGCGAGGAAGAAGAGACGCTGGCCGGTGTCGTCGGCTGGATCGACCTGGAAGCGGACGATTTTCATGAGCAGTACGCAAGATTGGCTGCAAACCGATATTTCCTCGGGATCCGGCCGATGCTGCAGGATTTGCCGGATGACCGCTGGATTTTGCGGCCCAAGGTCATCTCTGCGTTAGAGAAGTTGGCTCGAGACGAATTTCCCGTTGATCTGTTAGTGAAGCCCAGACATCTCGTGCATATTCTCGAGTTGATGAAGCAGGTGCCCGGGCTTCGGGCAGTGGTGGATCATTTGGCCAAGCCCAATATTAAGGAAGGTGTTATGGAGCCTTGGTCAACCCATATCAAGGAACTGGCCCAATTCCCTAATCTGTACTGCAAGCTGTCCGGAATGGTGACGGAGGCCGATCACGAGCAGTGGCGAACGAACGATTTTATCCCGTATGTGCATCATGTAGTGGAATGCTTCGGGGCGGAGCGGGTCATGTTCGGCAGCGATTGGCCCGTCTGCTTGTTGGCGGCCTCTTACCAAGAAGTGACCGGGCTGCTGAATGAATGTCTCCCCGCATATATAACAGAACAGGACAAGGAACGGATTTTCGGCGAGAATGCTTCGAGATTTTATAGACTGGATCGATAGCATGAAATCTCCGTTGATGCGAAAGCCATAATTTAACCGGCGGACTCCCTGGAGGAGCCGCCGGTTTTTTGGTTTAAAGCTTTACGGGTAGAACGTGCTGGCCGGAGTCGTCGACGGGCACCAGCGCGATTGGCGCAAGAAGTGCAGCAGCGCTTCCTTGGCCGTGTCGGTGCCGATATAATACAGCGCTTCGGCGGCATGAGCACGCACATAGCGATTATCGTCGTCCAGCGCTTGAATCAGCTCGGGGACCGCTGCTTCCGCTTGGGGGCCGAGCCTGGAAATGCACAGTCCGGTCATGAAGCGCACCTGCGGGTCCGGATCATTCAGCGCCTGCTTCAACGCGGCAACGATTTCCTCACGGGGAGAACCGATATTGCACAACGCTTCCACCGTGCTGTACCGGACCGGTTCGGAAGGATGATCAAGCAGCCCGATCAAGGCAGGAACCGCCGGTTCGGCGAGATGCCTTAGCTCTCCCAAAGCGAAGGCAGCGTGAACCGTGACCTCTTCCCGGCCGCCCTTCAATGCTTCGGTCAGACCGGCAACCGCACCGGCCCCGGAGGCAGACAGCCCGTAAGCGGCATTGCGGGAGATCAGCTTATCTTCATGCTGCAGCGCTTGCAGCAGCGCGGCGGTTCCCGGCTCGCCCATCCGTGCCAGCGCATAGGCGGCATTCAGCCTGACCGGCTCGAAGGAGTCCTCCAACGCCCGGGCGAGCACCGGAATAGCCCCGGCTTCCCGGGCATCCGCTCCAAGCAGCCCTAACCGGTTCGCGGCGGCCGCACGCAGCTCCGGATCCTCCATCTGCAGCTGACCGATCCACTGTTGCGCTTGAGCTCCGTCCCCGATGGGAGTCGAGTCCGGACCCAGCTTACCCGACAGCCAGTTCCATGTCTCGCGCCAAACAACCTCATGGGGCCGGACAGCGGGGCTTAAGGAGGAGGGGGTGATCCACTCCTTTTCTTGATGGTCCCAGCTCGGGGCTTGCGGAATTTGGGTACGCATAAATTCGAACTTTAACATGTAGCGGTGCTGTCCAAGCTTATTGGCCGTCGAACGATGCCAGATGTCATATTGAATGAGGGCGAATGTTCCGGCTTCCCCGTTAGCGGTTGCTTCCGCGGCGGGATTCTCTTCTTCGAAGGTGCGGGTATCGTAATACTGCGAGCCCGGAAGCACTCCGGTCGGCCCCAGCTCGATGGGAGTATCCTGGGGAAAATACATAATCATGGCCCACCATGGATGATGATTGCGCATTCTTCGGTATCCCCAATAGCTGTCCTTGTGCCAGCCTCCCGGCTGGGGGGAGTTGTTGTAGTGCCCGTGACGGTGGGCATGCAGCATATAGTCGGGTCCGAGGACGCTGGTCAAGGCTCCGGTAATGACCGGATGCTCGAACACCTTCTGCACTTCGCGGATGCGGGGAAGCAAATTGTTGCCCGGGTTCCCTTCATCCTGATACACTTCGTTAAGCTGCTCCAACAACCGTTGATGGAACTCCTTGGACAGATCGGTTTTGAGAATCAGGAAGCCTTCGGCAATGAATTTTCTCATCTGTTCATCGGTTAATAATTGTGGTTTGCTGTTCATGGACGTCCCTCCATACTTTTATTCATTCTAGCTTGCTGTCAAACCTACTTCTTATTTTAGTGACCGCCGGCTTGAATGAAATGGAAGAAGCTTACCGCTACTTGCACAAAACTAACCTTTTAACAGTTGCCTGACTCGTTGCAGCAATCGGGTTTATTGGATTAGAGCTTCGTGACAGGATGTTTATTGAATCGTTGGGGCCTAATCTGCACCGTTAATGGATCGGCTATACAATCGGATAGAACAAAACACGATAGTCGGATGGAGCAAGTCCAGTGTGCTTCTTGAAGAGGCGAGAGAAATAATAGGGCTCCATCCCTAAGGATCGCGCGATGTCCGAGACGGGCTGGTCCGTTGCCGAGAGCAGCGCTTTCGCCCGGTCTATTTTTAGCTGCTGAACGTATTGAATGGGGGAGGTGCCGACGATTTCGTGAAAATGGCGGATAAAATAGTTGGGATGAAAATGGAGCAGACCGGCCATTTCCTGAACGGTTATATTCTCATGCAGATGCTGGTCGATGTATTTCAGCACGGTATGAATTTTGCCCATTCGCTCGTCGCCATTTAATGGCTTCCATTCGTACTTGTCTTGCAGAGAAGCTTCTACGAACAGGCTGATGATTTCCAGCAGAACCGATTTCTGCATCATATAGGCGGTGAACCGGTCGCTCTCATAATGACGGATTAGCTGCTCGAACAGGCCGACCAGCCCGGCGCGGTCCCGGACCTCTATATAATGAGGAAGCCCGAGCAGTTGAAACAGATTGAGATCGCCGATCTTGGCGGTAAAATGACACCAGTACTTGCCGAAGGTATGCTCGCTAATCGGGAAAAAAGACTGCTCCACACCCGCAGGCATAATGAATAATTGGCCGGGCTGCGGATAATAGGTCCGCCCATCGATGATGAGACAGCCTTCGCCTTCACAGATGTAATAAAAACGGTTGAAATCGGGAATATAGTTCATCTGCCGCCATTTCGTATTTACCTTCGTATAGGCAGCAAGAGACAAGTGAGCCTGCAGATTGGCCATTACATTTCTTAGTCTGGCAAGCTGTTTTTCCGGTTTCAGCATAGGGATCGCCTCCATGAACAGGGGCCTGTATTTGGGTGATGCTGCTCGATCGGGATAGGGCCCGCCTTGGATAAGCAGTTCCGTCAACCAGCCTCATTTCATTTATATATAGTTCATTAGCCGAACCGGAAATCCTGCCTTTGCACCGGCGAAAAGCCCAATGGAATACAAAAAAAGCCGCCATTCGTCCGAAGATCGAAAAGCAGCTTATCGGTAAGTTATTGCAGAAGCGTCTCTTACTTGGCGGCTTCCGTCGATGGCAATTCCTTGGGCACCAGGTTATAGATTTCCCCGGATTCCAGCGTGTCAATAAGTCGGTCCAACCACAAATAGTATTGGATCGCTCCCTCCATCTTATCTATATCGTGGCGGATGATATCGGCCAGCTCCTTATTGTCGGGCTCCTGCTCCGCCAATTTCTGCAGATCGCGGATGGACTTCTTCAATACCTGAATATTCATTTCCAAAGAATGGCGCCACTTGATCACGAAAAAGTCGGCGAAGTTCTGGTACCAGTCTTGCTCCACCTCATAGAGATCTTTCCGCGATCCCTTCCCCCATACCCGCTTCACCATCTTCAGATCAAGCAGGGTACGGACACCCGTGCTCATTGTCGTCTTGCTCATCTTCATTTGTTGTCCCATTTCGTCGAGCGTCATAGGCTTGTCCTGGAAGAACATCATTCCATAAAGGCGCCCGGTGGAGACGGTGATCCCGTACAAATCCATATTATTTCCGACGGATTCGATTACGCGCTCGCGTGCCTTTTGGATGATCTCTGCCTGCTCGTCGGTTAATTGATCCCATTGGTTCATCATCAACACCTCATCGAGAAGGATTGTCTCGTCTTATATTCATCGGCTGTCCATCCCGCTAGGATCTCCTATCGTAAGGGTTACAGCAACGGATGTTTGACTTGGCGGGCAGTGACCTTACATCACCGCACTACAAGATATAACGTTATTGTAGTGAACTGGCTTGCAAAAGTAAAGAAACCCCAAGGGAAGGATTATTGAGGAAAACAGAGTATATGGAATATATCGTATGTAAAGTTTTTTCCGAACGTACGAGACAAACGTTTATTAGCGTTGACCTTTCTTTTGTCCTTTGAGTAAACTTAACGGGTATAAAGATGAGCGTAGGGAAGGGGGGAATAAGATGGCTGTCATATCCGTCAAAAACTTGACCAAAATGTTCGGATCCGAGGTAGGACGAGCATTTCCGCTGCTGGAGCAGGGGCTATCAAAGAAGGAAATATACGAAAAAACGAAAATAACCGTAGGGGTTAACCGGATCAGCTTCGATATCCAACAAGGGGAGATTTTCGTCATCATGGGACTGTCGGGAAGCGGTAAGTCTACTCTTGTCCGATTATTGAACCGGTTAATCGAGCCGACATTGGGGGAAGTGTTAGTCCATGGCCGGGACATCGTGAAGATGGGGCAGGAGGAGCTAAGAAATGTTCGCCGCAGCACCATCAGCATGGTTTTTCAGAAATTCGCTTTATTTCCTCATAAGACGGTCCTGCAGAATGTGGAGTTTGGGCTCGAAATTCAGGGCTGGACTAAAGCCGAGCGAAGTGAGAAAGCGATACGCTCGCTTTCCCTGGTTGGCTTGCAGGGATGGGAGAACAGTTATCCCGACGAGCTTAGCGGAGGGATGCAGCAGCGGGTCGGACTGGCCCGAGCGCTGGCCAACGATCCCGACATTCTGCTGATGGATGAGGCCTTCAGCGCTCTGGATCCGCTTATCCGCAAGGATATGCAGGATGAGCTGCTGGAGCTTCAGCAGAAGATGAAGAAAACGATCGTGTTCATAACCCACGATTTGGATGAAGCGCTGCGAATCGGCGATCGGATCGCTCTGATGAAAGACGGCTCCGTCGTACAAATTGGAACACCGGAAGAAATTATGATTCAGCCGGCGGACGAATACGTAGAGAAGTTCGTGGAGGATGTCGATTTATCCAAGGTGTTGACCGCTGAGCATGTGATGCGGAGGCCGGAGACGATTACCCTGGATAAAGGCGGGCCGAGGGTGGCTCTGCAGCTGATGAGGGACAGCGGGGTTTCGAATTTGTTCGTTGTCGATCAATCCCGGAAGCTGATCGGAGTTATTACAGCGGAGGATGCATCGGCTGCTGTTCAGGAAGGCAAGAAATTGGAAGATATTATCATTCGTGAAGTGCCTGTCGTTCCTCCGGATAAACACTTGAACGAGCTGTTTGATTTGTGCAGCACGTCGCGATTCCCTGTATCCGTCGTTGGAGAGAATGGAAGGCTGCTGGGTGTAATCGTCAGGGGAGCTGTGCTGGGAGCTTTATCCGGCAACCAGACGCATTCTTACAAAGGGGGTGAAGCATGATGCCCAAAATCCCTTTGGATCAATGGATTGAGAAGCTGGTGTCTTTCCTGGCGGATAACCTGCAGTTTCTGTTTGATTTCTTTAAGATGGTCATCGGCGGAGCCGTAGGCGCCTTTTCCTGGGTCTTTCATTTGCTTCCGTTCTATGTGTGGATCGGCATATTCGCCGTCATTGCCTACTTAGTGTCCCGTTGGGGGCTGGCTATCTTCACGGTAATAGGGCTGCTGCTGATAGAGAATCTCGGGTATTGGGACCATACGATGGATTCACTTGCACTAGTTGTTACTTCTACGCTGATCTCCATCATCGTTGGTCTGCCGTTGGGAATCTGGTGCGCCCGACGCGATGGAGTGCGCAATGTGCTGACGCCGATATTGGACTTCATGCAGACGATGCCGGCCTTCGTCTATCTGATTCCGGCGGTGACTTTCTTCGGGCTCGGAGTCGTTCCGGGGGTCATCGCTTCGGTTATTTTCGCAGTCCCGCCAACCATTAGGCTGACCAATCTGGGCATCCGCCAAGTATCCGCCGAGTTGGTAGAGGCGGCCGATGCCTTCGGGTCCACCCCGGGACAGAAGCTGTTCAAGATTCAACTTCCGCTCGCAGCCCCGACGATTATGGCGGGAATTAACCAGACCGTGATGCTTTCTCTGTCCATGGTTGTTATTGCATCCATGATCGGAGCGCAAGGACTGGGAGCAGATGTCTATAAAGCCGTTACCCAGCTAAAAATTGGAGAAGGTTTTCAGGCGGGATTGGCCGTTGTCATTCTGGCTATATTGCTGGATCGGCTGTCACAAGGGATGATGAAAAAAGATAAAAAAAGGAGATAGGTATGTTTAAAAAAGGAATAAAGGTTGTTCTATCCGCTGCATTAGGTTTTGGTTTGCTGGCAGGCTGCTCCTCCGGGGAGAAAGAGCAGTCCGATTTTATCGGCGATCAGGTGAAATATGAGATTATCGGTATTGATCCGGGTGCGGGTCTCATGGAAGCGACCGAGAAGGTGCTTAAGGAATATGAATTGACGGATTGGAAATTGATTGAAGGCTCCGATACCGCCATGACCGCTTCCCTGGAGAAGGCCTATAAGGAGAAGAAGCCGATCATTATTACCGGATGGACTCCACACTGGAAGTTCGCCAAATATGATCTGAAATATCTCGAAGATCCTAAAGGGGTATACGGTGCAGATGAAGAAATTCATACGATCGTCCGCAAGGGCCTGAAGGAAGACGACCCGGCGGCCTACGAGTTCCTTGACCGTTTCGAGTGGACACCTGCCGATATGGAGAAAGTGATGGTAGATGTCTATGAAGGAATGAAGCCGGAGGAAGCCGCCGCTAAGTGGGTGGAAGAGAACGCGGACAAAGTGGAAGCCTGGATCAAGGATGTGCCGCAAGCGGACGGCAAGAAGCTGAAGCTCGCCTACGTGGCCTGGGATTCGGAAATCGCCAGCACGAATGTGGTTATGCATGTATTGGAATCCAAGCTTGGCTATAAAGTGGAGGGACTGCAGGTTGAGGCTGCCCCCATGTGGGTAGGAGTGGCTAATGGAGACGTAGACGCCATTGTGGCGGCTTGGCTTCCGACTACCCACCAGAGACATTTCGAGACTCACAAAGATAAAATCGAGGATCTCGGTCCCAATTTGATTGGTACGAAGCTGGGGCTGGTTGTGCCGTCCTACGTCGATATTAACTCCATTGAAGATTTGAAGAAGAAGTAAGCAAGCCCGTAAGATAAGCGGATTAATGAAATATTACGAGTGAATTGGCCGTCAGGCGGGAGAACCCCATGCCTGGCGGTTTTCCTTTATAATCCCGGCCGCTGAATTGCTTCTTCATTCATTGACAGCGGATTGCCAACTATACTACAATGCATAGTGTTAGGGGTGATCAAAACTGAAAGTAGACAAGTATAATATGAACGAGGAAGGGCTCAACCGTTTTTTTGGCCCGCTGGAAGCGAGAATTATGGAGCGGGTTTGGCAAACGGGGAGGGCCAGCATTAAAGAGGTTCAGGAAATGCTCTGCAAGGAAGCCCCCATTTCGTTCAATGCGGTTATGACGGTGATGAACCGACTGTGTGAGAAAGGCCACTTGAATCGGCTGGCCAAGAGGTCCCGTGGAGAAGTTTCCTATTATGCCGCCGTTCAGACGAAGGAGCAATTTCTGAGTGAACAGACCAAGGAACTGGCTAACGGATTAATAACCGATTTCGGACCGCTCGTCGTCAATCATTTAATCGATTCTCTGGATCAAGCCGACCCCGAATTGATTGAACGTCTGGAGCAAAAATTGCATGAGATGAGAAGAAGGAACGAGACGTGAACGGCAGCTTGAAGACGAAAATGGCTTTTGTTATTGTCGGTTCGGCGTCCTTGCTTCTGCTCTTACAGATGGGGCTCCATGCTGTCCAGCAGTTTTCGGGGGCTGAAGGGCGATGGAATTTACTTAAGCTCTGTCTGATTACCTTTAAGGAAGCGCCCTTTATCTTTTTTCTGATATCGGCCGCGGTTAACTTGCTGATCTTCGTGACGTTCGGCAGAATAGCGCTGCGGATGGCGACACAGTTCTATCTTTCATGCAAATGGGGTGCACATTTCAGAGCCCGGACGGATCACGAGGCCTCGATGATGCTTGAACGGCGATACAGCCATTGGGGCGTTCCAATTAGAGTGATTCGTGACGACTCTTTGTTTGCTCTGGCTGCAGGACTTATCAAGCCGCGGATCTTTGTGTCGACGGGTTTGCTGAATATGCTTTCCGACAGGGAAATGGAAGCGGTTCTGCTGCATGAAAGACATCACTGTATGAGGCGGGACCCGTTGAAGATGCTCGTGGTCACGATCTGCCGGGATGCCTTCGGATACATACCGCTTATCCGCGGGCTCGCACATTATTATCGGGTCATGAAAGAGCTGCTGGCGGACCGGTTTGTCATCCAGCAGATGAATACGCCTTATGAGCTTGGAAATGTGCTGTTGAAAATGACGAAGCGCGCGGCCCCAGCTCCGCGAGGTATCGGAGTATCCTTCGCCGACACGGCCATCAATTACCGGATCGAGCAGATCATAGAACCCGGCGGCAAGGTAGAAGCCCCCGCCGTCCGCTTTCCCGCAGTGCTTGTTTCGTTCCTCATGCTCGTCATTTCCCCCTATTTGCTGTTGATTCTGGGCGGGTGTGTATAAGCCCGTCCTTTCACCATATAATTTACACTATTGTATGTAGTGCGAATACTATTGACAAACGCTGCAAGCTTGTGTGCAGAGGACGGGGTGCATGCAATGGATACTTGCCTTGAGCTGTTCAGTCATCCGCGGCAAATTGAAGGCAGCTAAGATGGAAAGGAGACGGTGCAATGAAAAAACAAGCTTGGATCATAATTATGATTGCCTTTCTGATCGGTCTTGCGGTTTATCAGAATGGGAGCGACGGTCAGAACAAGCAGTCTGCCGCAGATCTGGAGGTGCAGCCCCTTGTAGGCTTCAAGGCACCAATCTTCCAATTGAAAGGTATGGACGGCGAAATGTATTCTCTGGCCGAGGAAACGAAGCCGGCCATCATCAATTTCTGGGCTTCCTGGTGCGGTCCTTGCGAACTGGAAGCTCCCGAGCTGGTGAAGCTGTATGACAAATACCGGGATGAGATTGAAATATATGCGGTCAATGCCACCACCTTGGACAAGGAAAAGAATGCTCGCGAATTTGCCGAAAGGCACGAATTCGATTTCCCTGTTCTGCTCGATGACGATTCGAAACATAAAGTGATTGATCTATTCGAGGTACAAGCCTATCCGACAACCTTCTTCGTCAACCGCAACGGGGTCATAGTGGACAAGGTTCTCGGCTTGGTCGATCCCGGCACACTGGAGAAAAAAGTGAAACAAATGATCAAATCGAAGTAAAGGAGGCGGCTGTATGCCGGAAGTGCTTCAGGCGGGTCCGTTGATGATCCGTACCAGCTGGCTGCTGCTCGCGCTTGCCGCCATAGCCGGATATTTGCTCGTCCGCTGGAAATTGAATAAGGTCGGGGATAAGGGGCGCGAGCTTCCCGATCTGATTGGAAACGCCATTTTGATTATACTGATGACATGGAAGCTCAGTCCGGCAATTTTCAACCCTTCAGTCCTATGGACCAATCCGGCAAGCCTGCTGTTTGTTAACGGCTCCGGCAAGGGTCTATGGCTGGGTTTAGGGCTGGCGCTGGTTTATCTGGAGGCCGCGAGGAGAAAACGGGGGATAGACCGGCCTTTCCTGCTTGATACGATGGCTTATTGGGCGGGGCTTATTGCGGTCGTCTATTATTTGTTTATTTGGCAGTACGGGAAAGCGACGGAATGGCCTTGGGGAATAGCCGTCGGATATTCGAATTATCGATATCATCCGGTTAATCTTTATATCGTTCTCATTCTTCTCCCTTCTTATATCTGGATGTGGCGGAAAGGAGGCCGGCTCGGCAGCGGCAAGCTATTCTCCCACTTTCTAACCTTCTATGGGATTGCGCTGCTTGCAGGCTCCTTCTTCCGGGTGAATGACCCGCTGTGGGCAGGCTTGACTGCGGAGCAGCTACTCGCCACAGGAATGGCCCTGGCAGGTGTTTTGGCTTTCCCTCAGAGTAAAGAGAAGACTTCTTGATAGGCATGGGAAGGCTAGAGGATGATGGACTCAGATGAGCTTGGCGGAAAACGTAAAGGGGTGTTATTGAAATGAAAATCCGTACAGAATGGCAGGGCAAGAGGAAATTCAAGAGCTTGTCCTCCAGAAATCACGAAGTGATGATGGATGCCGTGCCGGATGTGGGCGGTGAGAATGCCGGCAGTTCGCCCATGGAGCTGGTCTTGATGGGGCTTACAGGCTGCATGGGGATTGATGTGACGATGATATTGGAGAAGATGAGGCTCGCTCCGGACCGGTTGGAAATAGAAGCTGCGGGGATCCGCGCCGAAGAGCCTCCGCGCAGATTTGTGGAAATTCATCTGACTTTTCACGTTGACGGCGATATCAAGCCGGACAAAATATGGAGGGCAATCCGCTTAAGTGAGCAGAAATATTGTTCGGTTGCCCATTCCCTCAACTCGAAGGTGGCGAGCCGACTGCTGTTGAACGGGAAGGAGGAGCCCCCCGCCGGACAGTCCTAACGGAGCCTTGGGCAAGGAGTCTATTTCCGTCACAGCTCCTGCCAAATGTTACAGGTCCTAGTCTCTTATATATCCCATATCATTTTGAAGCCCGCCGGTAAACGTCATAGTCCCGGCGGGCTTAAGCGCTTTGGAACCCTATCGGACGCCTCGAATTTTTATCCAGGTTCAGTCATCCAAGTTCTTGATGAATTTTCTCCAGATTTTCCTTAAGCTTCAGGCAGCTTTTATAGTCGATTTTGCCATGGTAGGCTTCTTCCTGGTGAAGCTGATCCTCCAACGGCTGTGCTTCAAAGCTCATCGCTGCTCCACCGGAGGCATCGCTATAACGCTGTTCCGCATAAGCGATTAATTGCTCATTTAACTGCTCCATCTTTTCCACGCTGTTCCTTAAGGAGTTCAGATGGATAGCTGTATCGTGTTCATCGGAATAGTGTGTCAGCTCTTCTCTTTCGCTGTTGATCAGATGGCGCAGCTCCTCTACCTGAGATTGGGAGGAGGAGGGAAGCTCCATATGGTCCAGAATTTGTTGGCAAGCGTCCAGCAGCTCCTGAATTCGGGTTACCGATTGAGACATTATAATTCCACCTTTATTGTTATTCATTTCCTTTACCTATAGTTTGGAGCCCTCCGACAAAATTATGCGCCGTTCCCGATTATTTTCTTTTTTTGCTTGTACAGCTTATGTCTTAATAGGTATAATTAGTTGGATTCCTGTCTTTTTTTGGCCTCTATGGTAGAATATCATCTACCATATTTAATATGAAGGAATAGGTGAAATTTACTCATGAAAGCACTTAAGTATGTCATCTTGTATTTGATTATTCTGCAACTCGCGGTCCCCTTGCTGGTGCCGGATCATGAAGTCTATCATAACCGGATAGATTACGAACTGACGAAGAGCAATTTGCATGACATCGATGCGGCGCTGGACAAGATCAAACGGCAAATCTCCCGCAGCAAATCCGATAATTATATCATTCTGCTGGGAGATTCAATTATTTATGGAAGTCCCGGTAACTCGGATCAACCCGTAAATGTTTATATGGAAAGATTGGCTCGCGAAACAATGGGAGAAGAAGCGCCGGCCATCTATAATCTATCGATGCCGGCTATGCAATTGGGAGACATCTATACGATGCTGTTGATGCTGGATAAGCATAACATATCGACCGAGCGGGTCATCTTCAATATTCGCTATGCTTCATTCGTGGAGCGGAACCCTTGGCCTCCCGCAGTATTCTGGCTGAAGGATGAACTCAGGAAGCTGGATCCCGACACATTCGCGCATATTCGTCCGCAGCTTGAATCGACCGGCTACAGCGTCCCGGAAGGGCTCTATGAGAAATATAAGCATTGGCTCCATGAAGATGTGCTTCCGAGTATGTCGTTGTTCCGTTATAAAGATTTTATTATTAAATCCGTCAAGCATACGTACACGCGTGCTAAGGGGCTTCCCATCCCGGATGATGCTCTTGGTGATCCCCGTCCTTGGCACCAGAAGGAAGGGCTGGAGCAGTATCTGAAATCGGACGAGATTGTGAACAGCTATACGGACAAGCCATTCGACTTGTCGGATGCCAGTCCGGATGTATTCTTCCTCAACCAGATTATCAAGCATCAACAAGGCACCAACACAATGGTGGTTTTTAACGGCGTCAATCAGACGCTGATGGAAGCTTACGTGAACAAGGAAGGATATCGGCAGAACATAGCCAGGATTGATCGAATGATGGAAAGCACTCCGTTTAAATACATTAATCTGGAAGGGAAAATAGACGATGCTTTGTTTACAGACCATACTCACTTCACGCCCGAAGGCCATGAAGCGCTGAGCGGCCTGTTGTGGGAAGCTTACACTAAATAAAGGGAGACCAGATACATGCTTTTCCATACTCCGGAATTTATGGTCTTGATGATCATAACGATGTTTCTATATTATTTGCTGCCGAACCGGCGGATCTTCTTGCTTTCCGTCGCCAACGTAATCTTCTACGGGGTGGCGGGTATCGGCCATTTATTTGTCTTTATTGCGGTATCCATCTTTACCTATTACTGCTCCAAAATGCTGCGCGGAAAGTATGCCAAATTAATTCTGGCCATTGCACTTGTCGTCAATATTTTAAATCTCGTTTTCTTTAAATATACGGTGTTTCTTATCCGCAGCATGGAGCAGTTCCTGTCCGTGAAGCTGCTGACCGAGGATTCTTTCTGGCTAACAATTGTGCTGCCTATCGGGATTTCCTTCTATACTTTTCAGATGATTGCTTATGTCGTCGATATTTATAAAGGAAAGATCAAGCCGAGCCGCACCCTGCTCGACTTCTGGGTGTTCATCGCTTTCTTCGCCAATCTGATCGCCGGTCCGATCATGCGGGGACAGGAGCTGCTGCCGCAAATCGAGGGCATTCGCTCCATCCGCTTTGACCATCGCAATATGAGAATAGGGGCGGCCTTCCTCGGACTCGGGCTGTTTAAGAAAATCGTTCTGGCTGACTATATATCCGGTTATGCGGACTCTTTCTTTGCCAGAACGGCCGAGCTTACCGGGGCCGAAGGCTGGGTTGCCATTTATTTGTTCGCGTTTCAAATCTTTTTCGACTTTGCGGCTTATAGTGAAATGGCTGTAGGAATCGGCTATTTCTTCGGAATTAAGTTGATTAACAACTTCCAGACCCCATACTTGAGCTCGAATGCAACGGAATTCTGGCGGCGCTGGCACATAACCTTATCCACGTTCATCCGGGATTATATCTATATTCCATTAGGCGGATCCAGGAACGGCAAGGTGAGACAATACATTAATTTGTTCCTTGCCATGACGATTTCCGGGATCTGGCATGGTGCCGCATGGACGTTTGTGATCTGGGGAATGTTTCACGGAGCGCTGTTGATCGGCCACAAGCTGTACAGCAAAGGCAAGGAACGGCTGGGACTGGCCAAGCTCGATTTCAGCAAAATCTATCACGTGTTTGCGGTTATTGTGTTCTTTCATCTTACATGTATCGGCTGGATATTCTTCCGGGTGGACGGATTTCAGAACGCCATCTCGCTGCTGTCCCGCATGCTTACTCCGGAAGCCTTCCTGTTCCCGAAGGAATTACACAAGTACCTGCTCCTCGTTGCCGTCTTATATTTGCTGCATATTGTGGAATATTATCTGTTCGCCAATGCGGCCAAATGGTCCAAGGCCTGGCATAACCGTTTTCCTGCACCGGTTCGCGCCGTCGTTTATACGCTCGTGATTGCCGTGTTAGCATTGCTGTTAAGAACAGAGCAGAATACGTTCATCTATTTTCAATTTTAGTATGGAGGGGAGAAGTGCAGCGGGGTGCGATAACGTGTACCGAGTGCTGCCTGTTAAACCGGAATCTTCCCGAATCCAACCGGCAAAGACTGTACTGACGGGCTTTGCCGGTTTTCTCATTTTACCGCCGGCTGAGTCCTGATCGAATCTCTTAGCATTCCCGAATGCTTTAGTTTGACTTCGACTTCAATTGCTTGAATGGAGTCCTCCTTAAGCTGAAATGGACGGTCGGCCTGAAGCTTTCTCCATCGGCCATAATGCTTGCGATAAAGGACATGCTGCAGTGAAAAGAGGTCTGCCTTCTTCTCCAGCCCGTTCCTGTAGGTCGTCATGATTTCCCCTTCAATATGCCGCTGCGCCTCTTCAACAAGCTTTGATTCCGGCATGGCCCTGGTAAGCTCGATTATGTCCCCGGTTATTTTCACATGAATGGAATAGACGGGTCCTTGTTTGTCAACGTGCGGCTTGATATCAATTTCCGGCTTGTTCATGGAAAGCACCGCTTGGGATTTTCCTTCCTTGCGGATGACGAGGGGCGTTCTTTCCGTTCTGGATTCCAACCACCTTAACCCGGCCAGACGGTTTTTATCGAAAAAGCCTTTAAGCTCGTAATTTTGCAGGGCATATACTCCGTTCATTTCAAGTTTTTTGTCGACCTTGTTGTTTTTATGCCATTGCTCCTTATTGATGGAGATGGATGGCAGCAGTATAGTCTGATCGGGCTCGCGCAATAGAGAAACGAAACGGAAATACTGCATCGGAGCGATGTATGATTTCTGTTTATAAAGCTCGATCGGTTCGTTAAGAATTGTAGCCAGTGAGGGAAGATTAAAAAAACCGGGAGTCGTATAGACATCCTCTATTTCCTCCTCTGTCCCATAAATCCAGGGAGTATAACGCATCTCCCGAAACCTAAACAGCGTATCCTCGATATGGTCCACCCCTTGTTCGAGCAATCGTTTGGTCATAATGATATTGGTGGCATGGCTCCAGTATGTTCTTTGCTGCGCCGTATCCAGCAAATCATTGATTGCCTGATTAATGGTCTCCCCTTCTCCTTTGCCAACCCATTGCTGGGGAGGATTGCTCTGCTTGCCCGATTCCTGTCTCGCTATCGAGGTGAATTCAATCATCTGTGCATAGATCAGATATTTGCCGTCTTTATAATCCAGTCCGACGGAAACGGCGTAATTAACGATTTGCATATCTTTAATGTCCCAGCAGCCGGATAAGAGGGTGAGCATAAGCAAGCAGACGAGCAGCTTCCTATTCAAGGAGAGTCCCCCTTCTTGCGGGTCGTATCCAGGGTATGGAGCATTTTAGGCCGGTGATCGATATGGTCCCGCGGTTTGATCAGCATCCCCGATAACACATCGCGCGGGGATAATGGGGAAATAGGTGCCAAATAGGGCAGCCCGAAGGATTCCAGTCTGGACAAATACGTTATGATAACAAACATGGAAATGAAGAAGCCGTACATTCCGAGTATCGAGGCGCAGATGAGCACAAATATTCTAATGACGCTAACGCTGCCGCTCAGGGATTGATTGACCAGCGTAAACGTGGCAACGGCTGTAACGGCACAGACGAATAGCATCGTTGGAGAAGTGATTCCCGCCCGGATCGCCGCATCCCCGACAATGAGCCCGCCAATGACCGTCACTGTTTGGCCTACCGCCTTAGGCAGCCGGACCCCGGCCTCGCGGAATATTTCAAATAATCCGATCATCAGGAACGCTTCCATGGGAGAAGAAAGCGGCAGCCCGATTCTGGAGTTGCTGACGGTAGCCAATAGGTGGAAAGGAAGCTGGTCTATATCGTAGGCTGTCAAAGCAACCCAAAATCCGGGAAGAAAGATGGAAATGCTGATTCCGATCAGACGGAAAAACCTTTCGAGTGCAACATAGTAGAATGGAAGATGCATATCTTCCGGTGTTTTCAGAAGCGTGGTCAGGTTGATAGGGGCAGTAATGGCCATAGGCGAGCCGTCTATCAGAATGACGAAACGGCCTCTTAACAGACCGGCCGCGACATGGTCCGGCCTGCCGATATAATCGAATAACGGGAACAAGGAATGACTGTAATCCGACAGTGCTTCCTCCAATTGTTCATTGCTGAGCAGACCATCCACTTCAATTTTGTTAAGCCGGGTCCGAACCTCATCCACGACATCCGGACGGGCTACATCGTATAGGTACAGCAAAGATACCTTCGTATGGCTTCTCCTGCCCAGGCGGAATTGCTCATGATGCAGCGAAGGGGTCTTGAGCCGTTTGCGAATCAGGGCGATATTGGTGGAGAGATCCTCGGTAAAGCCGTCCCGCGGCCCTTTGATCGAAACTTCCGTATTTGATTCCTCCGGAGTTCTGCGGGGAATGTCGGCAACATCGACGAAATAAAGCTTCTCCTGCTCTTCGAACACGATGATCATATTTCCATCGAATAAGTGATGAAGCAAATCCTCTGCCGCCTTGATTTCGTTTAATTGCAGCAACGGATTGGATACGAAGGAATCCTCGAGGCGCTCGGAGCTGGCCAGCATGCGATTAAGCTGAGGGAGTACAAACTCGTTAACCTGCTGTATATTGGCCATTCCCTCACAATATACGATCACCGTTTTGATCTGTTGACGGCAGCCGAACCGGTAGACTTGAATCGTAATGTCCGCGCTGGAGCCGAACAGCATCCGGATGGCCTGTTCATTCCATTGTTTCGGGAGCCAGCCGTTCCGGTTTCGTTCCTTTCCTTTTGACTTTCCCATGAGCTGTTGTCGGAAATAACGGTAAAAATTCAACTCGGCTTCCTCCTCTTCAGATGCGATTTAGCAAACACAAGCAGCGAAAGCAAGATTGAATAAGCGAGCACGGCAAAGAAGCTGTAGGGATAGTACCTGGTTTTGATCCACTTTATGAAGTTCATGTCGCTTATAGGGGCGACGGCGATTCCCAGTAAGATAAAGAGCAGTATGAAGAGAATGAATCGTTTCAACAACCGGCTATCAGGCTTACAAAAATCCAGCAGGATATATATCGCGAGAGATATACGTATAAATGCCCCTGAAAGCCACTGGAACAAGGCCAGGAAATCTACGTGGGCTATATATTTGCCGATAGTCACCAGCCGCCATTGCTCGAAGGCGGGATATCTTAGGTTAGCGGATTCCACCGGTCCATAAGTGGCCATAGAACCAATCAGGGGCCCCATGGTCAGGCCCGCCAGAATAAAAGCAAGGATAAACCAGTAAAGCAGTCGGATAGGCTTTTCTATGCTATGTTTAAACAACAGCAGGATGATGATTTCGATAAATCCCCCGCCCGCATAGACCATAGCATTCAAGACGGGCTCCAGCCCGTCGGTAAAGATCGGGAAGATCTTGGAATAGTCCTTGTACTGGAAATTAGCGGACATAACGAAATAGCCGAGCAGCCAGACCATTGGAAGAAGAATGCCGGTTGTTATTGCGATCGGACGGATTCCGGAGCCGGCAATGAACAAGCATAGGAGGATCAAGCTGCCTGCTACAACCGTGCCGGGAGTTCGAGGCAAATAGGTAATGCTTACCCATTTCGTCGTTTCCCGGATCGTCAATGCGGCGATGAATAAGACATAAATTGCCGCTGGCCAGACCAGAAAGCGGGCTGCCCACTTGCCGTACTGCTGCCTCAGCCAGTCGAATAATGACTGTTGGCCGGTCGTTTTGGCAATGTAGTAGGGAAGGAACAGCCAAAGGTTGGACAGAAGATACGTAAGCAGGACACTGACCCAGGAGTCGCGCATTCCGACATGCAGAAGCAGTGGGATGATGGTGACGTGGTTGGAAAAACCGACAGCCAAAATGATGATGGTAAGAGCCTGGAATACGCTGATGGTTTTGTTTACGTTCAATCCCGAGCCCTCCTCGTAAATAAGCTAGTATATACATTGTGAGCCGATGATTAACAAATCATACAAAAAACGGATGAACAACATGTTCGCAAGAAAGGGCATAAGCTCAAATTTCGAGCATAGGATGAAATATAAAGCAATATTCCATGATCAAATTTCAAGCATTCGGATTTAAAAAATTCGGTTATCTCCATACAAACAACAAAATATCGACAAAGGTGGAGACGGTGAGAAAACCTTTGGAACAGTACGCGAAGCCATAGCTTTCGTCTGTTTCTTGGCGGTTTTCTTACGGTCTTTTTTGTCGTCTTTACAAAAAGTTAGCAGGTCGATTATGTCCCGTTAACATTCTTCAGCTAAGCTATGAAGGTAGTCATTTCCCAAAGAGGGTAGGCGTTCTGCTAACAACGAGCAATAAAACCAAAGGAAACGGAAGGTGGTATCAGTAGATATAAAACGAAATAGCAATATACGACAATAAACGACTACAAAAATCAAAATAAAACATTGACAAATAGCGGTTTGGATGTAAGAATAGTCAATGAATTATGCTTCATTTGTTTTTGTTTAATGTTGTTAAATTTCGTTTCCTTTCGTTATTTCGGCTTAGAGTGGAACGGCTTCATAGTAAACCATTGTGTGTTGTAAGCGCATCCAAATGAAAGGTAGTCATTCCGCACTTATCGAGGTTTGTTTACGGAAACGGCCATTGGGATGTGCAAGATATGAACAGTCATGACAGGAAATAAGAGAGAGGGGAATCGTTATGAAGATGAAAAAAGTATTGCAGACCATGACGGTAGCAGCACTGGCGGCAACTAGCCTTATCGGTTGTTCTTCCGGGAAGGAGGAGGGTGAAGTGCCGGCCGCTCCTCCGGCCGAGGAGGATCGGACACCGGTAACCATCCAATATTGGCATGCCCATGCGGATAATCAGATGGAGGGCCTCAATTTTATGATTAAAGAGTTCCAGGAGAAATATCCATGGATAACCGTAGAGCCGGTGTATCAAGGTGCTTATGGAGATCTGCACAAGAAGCTTATGGCCGCTGTGGCAGCCAAGGATGTTCCAGCCGTCACTAATGTAGAGGTCGCTTCCCTGCCGACGTTCGGGGACGGGGGAATCTTCATGGACCTGAACCCGTACATTAAACGGGATAAGCTGGATACGGAAGATTTCGCTCAAGGGATGTTTAAGGCTTATTCCTATGAAGGTAAGCAGTACGGTTTTCCGCTGATCGTAAGCTCCAATGTTTTTATATACAACAAGACGATGTTTGATCAATTAGGGGTTACTCCTCCGCAGACCTGGGATGAGATCGAGCCGTTCGCCCAGAAGGTATCGCAGAAGGAAGGCAATAATGTAACGAGATATGCTTTTGCTGTGCCGGGCTGGGATGTATGGTACTCCGAGACGTGGATGCGCAACGGCGGCGGGACGCCTCTGACCGAAGATCACAAATCCGGTCTGGATCAGGAGAAGAGCTTGAAGTTCATTAAAAAGTTCAAAGAGTGGATGGATAAAGGGTACATGCAAATGGGCTATGGTAAAGGGGCATCCGCCGATATGAGGCAAATGTTCTTCGATGGCAAGATCGGCATGGTTCATCATACGTCGGGACAATTGAAATGGTATATCGAAAATGCCGGCTTCGAAATCGGGGTTTCCTTCCCGCCTGGGGACGAAAATCACATTTCACAAATTGGCGGCGCCGGGATAGCGATTATGGATATGGCCCCGGACAATCAGAAGGAAGCGGCATGGAAGTTTGTCCAATTCATGACATCCTCCGAGTACAATATTCGCTGGGCGGATTATTCCGGATATTTGCCGACACGCAAATCGGCGATCAATTCGCAGGAGGGCAAGGATTATTTCGAGAAGCGTCCGCAGTACAAAGCTATTCTGGATAATATCGACAATGTAGTGGCACGTCCGCAGTATCCGCCTTATCCCGAAGCGATCACCAATCTAACCGAAGCTCTTGGAAAGATCATTCTGGAAAATATGGATGTGGAAGCTGCATTTAAAGAGGCCGCCCAGAAGATGAATGAAGTGCTTGATGATTATTAATCGTTGCAGGTGCGGGGGAGCGATCTCCCCCGTGTCTGTTCCAATAGGAAGGACCACATGGAATACGGAAAAACGGATGCGTGTTCTATAGAAATGAGGGATGATATGGATACAGAGAAGACTCTCCGGCAGCGAACTCCGCTTAAAGCCGGGAAGAGGATAAAATTTCAGACCATCCAAAAGCTTAAGGACTTCTCGTTTGCTCTGCCCGCACTTGTCTTACTGGCTGCGTTTACCTACTATCCTTTGCTGTTCTCGGTCTATATCAGTTTTACGGATTGGAATTTAGTGAAGCCCGTCAAAAAATTCATCGGATTTCAAAACTATGAAAAACTGCTGACCGATGAGCGGTTCTATCATGTGCTGAAGATTACGTTCACGTATACGATTCTGGATGTTGTACTTACCCTGGCTATCGGGCTGCTGCTGGCCATGCTGTTTAATGTCCAGTCCAGATTGTTTGGATTTTTGCGGATGTTTATTTTCATGCCTCATTATATATCCATGGTCATTGCTTCCATGGTCTTCATATGGATTCTCAACAACCAATATGGAATTATGAACCAGCTTCTGCAAGCCGTCGGAATGGAACCGGTTCGCTGGCTGGATAGCACAACCAATGCCCTGTGGGCATTAATAATGGTAGCAATATGGAAAAGCGTCGGCTTCACCATGCTGATCTTTATCGCCGGGCTGCGCAGTATTCCGAACGAATATTACGAGGCATCCAGTATCGATGGAGCCGGCCGCTGGCAGCAGTTTAAATCGATTACCATTCCATTGCTTTCTCCAACCCTGTTGTTTCTGCTTGTCACGCAGTTTATCTCGTCGATGCAGGTATTCCAGTCGGTCGATGTGATGACCGGAGGGGGACCATTGGAGTCAACCAAAGTGATGGTTTATTGGATTTATCAGATGGCTTTCCATGATTTCAGGGCAGGCAGATCGTCCGCGCTGGTCATTATTTTCTTCCTGATCCTGATTACATTGACGATATTGCAGTTTGTGCTTTCCAGGAAAAAGGTTCACTACGAAGGTTAGGTGGGATACGATGACAGCTAGGTTGCTTTGGAGACCGACGAGACTCGTTACGGCTATTCTTGTCACTTTAATAATGTTCTTTCCATTATATTGGCTGCTGATCACATCGTTTAAAACTCCGGCCGAGCTGAGCTCGGCGGTGCCGACATTCTGGCCGAAGAAATTTGCCTGGACGAATTATCGCGATATTTTCCATGCGGCGCCGTTCACCCGATATGCCCTGAACACGCTGATTCAAACCGTCGGATTGGTGGTTTTGCAGCTGAATCTAGGGCTGCTGGCGGCATATGCTTTCTCCAAGGGGCAGTTCTGGGGAAGGGACAAATGGTTTATTCTCGTTCTGGCCGCGTTAATGGTCCCTGAACAAGTTACCTTTGTTCCCGTCTATGTTATGATGTCTCAACTTGGATGGCTGAACACCTTCCTGGCACTAATCATCCCTCATGGGGTATCGGCGTACAGCATCTTTCTGATGCGTCAGGCGTTCAAATCGATCAATAATGATGTGATAGAAGCGGCGAAGGTGGATGGGGCGGGGCGGTTCCGGATCATCTATCTGATTCTGGTCCCGATGGCTCTGCCGACAGTGATCACGATTATTATTTTGAAGGTTATCGGGAGCTGGAATTCCTACTTCTGGCCGCTCATCATGACCAATTCCGATAACATGCGCGTACTGACGGTAGGCATTGCAATGCTTAAGGATTCTTTCCCCGGGCAGGAAATGATGAGCTTTCACCTGGTGATGGCGGCAAGTGTAGTTGCCATTGCTCCTATCGTTATGCTGTTTGTATTCGCTCAGAAACATATCGTTAGCGCCATGGCTAATTCTACGTTCAAGTAGTTTATCGGTGTCGGAAGATCATCCCAAAGCTGGAGGTAAGGAATGAAAGCAGTTAATAAATTCAGTGCCGTCGTGCTCGGGGTTTCGCTGTTGGCATTGTCCGGATGCGGATCCCCGGGACCAACTTTTAGACGGAATAAACGCCCGAGGGCTATCCCGAACCAGGCGGGATATCTTCGGGCGTAAAGCATACAAGGGCGGTATTAAGGACCTGCAACCACTACGCGGACTCCATCCAGTGAACGCAAGAATTCAGGGTCAGCCTGATCATCCGTCACCAATGTATCGATTTGCCGCAGCTCTGCGAAGGTAGCGATCGATCGGCGATTCAGCTTGGTATGATCAAGCAGTGCAACGACCTGGCCAACGTTGGCAACAATATGTCTCTTCAAATCCGCTTCGTAGACGCTGAAATCGGTCAGTCCTTCATTCAAGGTGAACCCTTGGGCGGAAGTGAAGAAAACATCCGCATGAATTTGCCCGAGAAGCCCTTTGCCAAGCAATCCTTCCAATGAGCTGGAGCCGGGACGGAGTACACCGCCAACGACGATAACATTGATTCGCGGATTTTTGGTTAATTCCTGGGCAGTTGCCAAGCCGTTAGTGACAACGGTTAAATATTCGTGATTAAACAAATGCTTGGCCAGCTCCAGAGAGGTAGAGCTGGCATCCAGAATAATACACTGCCCATTCTGTACCAGCTCGGCTGCCGCCCGGCCGATCTTCATCTTCTCCGGCTGATTGATTTGGCTGCGCGAATGAAATGTATTTTCATACGTTGGCGGCTGGGGAAGCACAGCCCCTCCGTGGGTCCGTTCAAGCAGGCCGTCTTCCTCCAATATTTTCAAGTCATTGCGCAGCGTACCTTCCGATACATTGAGGATTTGTGATATTTCCTTAACCAAAATCTGTTTGTTCTCGTTCAATATTTGCATGATTTGATTTCTTCTTTGGGGTGCCAGCATCTTAGCACAGCTCCTAGGTTTCATTTTAAATAAATTATAGCAAAGCCATTTTCTCCATACAATAAAAAGTTTGTTGAAACAACAATAAAGAACAATGAACGGAATACAGATTGCCAATATATATGTAAATTATCAAATGAATATAACGGTAAAACGTTGATATACAAAATAAAACGAAAGCAAAAGACAAGAAAACGTTGACAAAAACTGAAAGTGGTGTGAGAATGAAGTTACACCCGATTGAAATAGCTTGAGGGGATTGAATTCATCATTTCTTTATTATCTTTTCAGCAGGAGGCCGCCGGAAAGCGGTGTTGAATATCTGGCTGAAGTTTGGAAGGAAGGGCTTTGGATGGACAAGACAATCAAATTGATAGTCAGCGATTTGGATGGAACACTGCTGTCGGAGGAACATCGCGTGACCGAATCGGTATTGCGTGCAGTGAATTCGTTTACGGCAGCCGGCGGCTTGTTTACGATAGCAACGGGAAGGACCGCTATATCTGCGCGTCAGACGATCGAGCAGTTGAATCTCACTCTCCCCATGATTTTATGCAACGGCTCCGTGATTGCCGACCGGCATAAGGTGTGGCAGCAAGCGACCTTGGCGGTCAAGGAACTGATTCCTTTTCTGCTGGAAGCCGATCGTCAAGGTCTGTCTGTCATTTTATTTCAGGAGACGGGCATGGTCACCGTTCGCAGGACGGAGGACGTGGCCCGTTTCGAAGAGAAAGAGAATGTCCATTGCCGGCAAGCGGATCTGGAGTCCTCTGCATGGGCAGAAAGCATGGTGCAGAAGATATTGGTCATTGGCAGCATGGAGAAAATAAGAAGCTTGTGGGAGAATCAGCCGTCCGAATTACAGGGAGCTTATTCTACGGTTCAATCGGAGGATGATTTTTTTGAAGTGCTTCCGGCCAATCAGAGTAAAGGAAGGGCCTTGCAGACGTTGTTGGGCCTTCTCGGCATTGATCGCTCCGAAGTGATGGCGATCGGCAATCAGATGAACGATCTGGACATGCTGGAGTATGCCGGGATCGGAGTGGCAGTGGCGAACAGCCATCCGGAGCTGAAGTCGAGAGCGGACTATGTGTGCTCCGGCAGTTGCGGCGATGGGGTCGTGGAAGCTATCGAAACCTTCTGTACTAAAAGAATGAGAAGCGGCAAGGAGTGAAGAGAATGACAATACGCGGCGTGGCCCATAGGGGAGATCCTGTGCACTTTCCCGAAAATACTTTGTCCGCCTTCGAATCGGCGGTGAACCATTCTTATTCTCATCTGGAGCTTGATGTGCAGCTGAGCAGGGACGGAGTTCCGGTCATCTGTCACGATCTGTCTGTCGACCGCACAACGGACGGCTCGGGCCGAATCAAGGATTTAACCTTGGCAGAGCTGAAGAAGCTGCGAATCGGCCAGGAGGAGCTTCCAACGCTGGAAGAAGCGCTAACCCTGTTGAAAGACCGGATTATCGTCAATATCGAGTTGAAGCAGCTAGGCCGATATTATCCCGGTTTGGAGGAGGCTTCGCTTGAAGTGGTTCGGAAGCTGGGAATGGAGGAGCAGGTTTTCTTCACATCCTTCGATCATTACTCTGTCCTAAGAATGCGGGAGCTGCATTCCGAAGTGGGGCTAGGCTGGATTAACCACGGGGCTTCACCGGCTTTCTTCCCTCTGATGAAGGAACGGAATCTTCGTTATTTGGCTGTAGGCTACCGCTATCTAACACCGGAATTTATCCGGGAGTGTGAACAGAACGAAATTCAATTGATCGCCTGGACAGTAGATGACGAGGAGCACATGCGGATGATCAGCCGTTATCCGTCTCTGCTCGTATGTACCAATGAATTGAGCAGGTGGGCGGAGGTCAGCGGCCATCCCGTTCCATAAGCTTACCGGTTCCTTCAAATCGATAGACTCGTCCATCGGTTCCAGCATGCCGGCGGTTAAAAATATAGCCGTGTTCCTGCCATAGAGTCAGGAGACGGCTTTATTGTCGTGCACCTCCTAACTGGAGATTAAGGGCCGTCAACCGGACGGAGAATTTCCCGAGGCGTTGCTTTGACTGTTATTTTGTACGAAATCTGCGGTCCAATCGATCATCCCATCCATCAAGGTCAGCACAAGATTAACGACATCCTGCTCCTTCAGACTTCCTCCGCTTTGATTGGATACATATTGGCTTGTTTTCGTCTCCAGATGGGTTATCATGTCTTTGATTTGCATTAGCTCGTTGGCCAAATTGGATACCTGTCCGGAGCCGGAGGAGCCTCCCTTGGGAGCGGCTGATTGTTGTTGTCCACCGGAAGCCCCGCTGCCCCGTTGACTGCTTGATTGGGGATTGGATTGGCCTTTATCGCCTTGCTGGGAAAGGCCTTCACGGATCAGCTTCTTGAGTTGATCAATTTCATTCAGAACGGTTTGATTTTGCTCGGATAGCTCTTCCACCCGATCCCTGAGTTCTTGTACTTTCATGGCTAAAATAACCTCCATGTTTAATTTCCAGCTTCTTTCATTATTCCCGCAGAATAGAAAAACATGCTTGCCGGCGGATAAAGCCGTCGGTCTGGAAGACTGCCGTATATAACGAACTGAAAATGCCGACATGGAGGTATAGATCCGAATTCCATGGCAAGGGGGTAATCGCCGCAAAAACGGGCGGATGACTATTTGTCATTTGCCGATTAGTCCAGACCACGGCTGGGGGAGGGTCATATAATGTCATTAGTTGGCGAAGAAAGGAGGACTCAACTATGGGTGGATTTGTTGGAGGAGCAGGTTTTAGCTGTGGAGTCGGAGGATTGTTTACCAGCACAGGAGTCATCTTAGTTCTTTTCATCCTTTTGGTTATTGTCAGCCGCGCTTGGATCTAAGTCTTCTGACTTCGACAATGGTACGCTTACGTAACAGGCAGGCGCTTATTAGGCGCCTGCCCTTTTACATGCCTGTCAACGGACAGGCTGGATATGGGCGTCCTCCAGCGGAAGGAACTTAGAGGACGGCTAATAACTGCGAAGGAGTAAGTCCGGACGGGATCTTCCATCCAGTTGTTTACGGCTGGGCTACTGCTGCTCTGACAGGTGTCCAGTCGATCGCTTGGAAGGTTCCCGTTTCAGCGGATTGCTTGGCTTTCAAGCACATTAGGGCGCTCAGCAGTCCGTCATCCAGGGTGCTGACCGATTCTGCCTGCCCGCGCATCACATCGATAAAGTTGCGGGCGAGCACCGTGTCACCGCCAAAATGACCTTCGGCCGGGTTAATCTCATAAGTTTTAACCGTATCTTCATGATGCATCATCACTTTTACTTGTTTGGTATAGAAATCAAATTCTACGGTTCCCTTGAAGCCCATAAAGCGTGCCCCGCGCGCCCCCGCCTCATTACGCACGAAGAAATTCTGGGAGTAGGAGAGATGCATGCCGGATTTGAAGCGAATGAGTGCGCTTCCGGAATCCTCATTTCCGGTATCCTCGGCGAAACAGCAATACTTCCAGGTATCCGGCAGATCGGAGCGGAATGCGGTGCTTTCCGGACAGGTGCGGTTTTCTTCGCAATCGGCACACTGCAGCCCGGCCGGCTTCGAGCCCTTAAAGATTTGTTTCGAGGTCATGGCAGCAATGCTTTCCGGCTGGTTTTGCAGCAGATAGGTGATATAGTCGAAATCATGCGTTGCTTTCTGCAGAAATAATCCGCCTGTCTCCGCCTCATCCCGGTACCAGTTATGATAATAGACACCGCCGTAAGGCACATTGTTGATCGCCTGAGCATGTTCGATCGTGCCTAATTGGCCGGAATCGATGATTTCCTTCACTTTCTGTACAATCGTCGTTACTCTCAACGGGAAGGAGACGACGACTTGCGAACGGGAGGCGCGATAGCCTTCCTGCAGCCTGTGCAAATCCTCGAGGGTTGTGGCAACCGGCTTCTCGAGAAACAGAGGGAGCCCCGTTGGCAGCACCTTCAAGGCTAATTCCGTATGCAGGGAACAGCGGGTTCCGATCAGGACGCCATCCAGCTTCTCGCTATCCAGCATCTGTTCCGCAGAATCATAGAAGGTTACATCCTGTAACTTCTGATGCTCCTGTCTGACCTTATCCTTGCGAATGTCCGTAATGGCAGCTATTCGGCAGGAAGGGTCCTGCCGGATGATTTCATCAATCACATGCGAGATTCTTGCTCCGTAACCAATGACGCCAAGCTTCATACTTATGTCCCTCCGATAATTAATGCGATATAAGATAATGGCTTCATTATAAGACGAACCTTCCGAGTTTTCTTTGTTCTGAAAGCCCGTTTATTTGTACTTTTGCGCCATGTCGGACATTTCTTCCCGATGACCCTGCCGTCGTCGTATAATTCGTATGGGCGGTTTCCTTAAATCTCCAGTTCATGTATGATGGAAAGGTACAGTAATACTAAACAGCTATGTGGAGCGTGCATCACCATGAAGCAATACCCGAGAACGGTCCTGCATCAGTCCGTCGTCATTGACCGGATCGTTTCCTTATATTATTTCGAGTTCGCCAAGGATTTCGTTTTTCCCGGTGAAGAACATGATTTCTGGGAGTTTCTTTACATTGATAAAGGGGAAGTAGCTGTAAGGGCCGATGAAACACTGCATCTTCTAAAGCAGGGCTCGATTATTTTTCATAAGCCTAATGAATTCCACAGCATCTATGCGAACCGGGTGGTCGCGCCGAATTTGATCGTTATGAGCTTTGAATGCCATTCGGATATGATGAAGATGTTCGAGAACAAAATTATCCGGCTTGGGGACGAGGAGCGAAATTTGCTGGCTGAGATCGTTCGGGAAGGAATGAATGCGTTTCATTTCCCGTTCCGGATTCCTCTTCAACGAAGAGCCGATGCTCCCGTCGGTTCCGAACAGCTGATCAAGCTCTATCTGGAAACGTTCCTGCTGCGTCTCCTTCGCAAGGAACAATCCAGGCGGACCACAGGGGAGTCCGTACCGGTCCCCTTATCTTCCACGGCTAAAGAGAACAAGGAAGCCCAGATGGTGAGAGACATCATCTCCTACCTGGAAGGAAGATTGGGCTCCAAGCTGTCCCTGGCCGAGATGAGTGAAACCCTGCATATGTCCAAAACGAAGCTGAAAGAGCTGTTCAAGCGAAGAACAGGTTACTCGTTGATGGAATACTTCGGGCAGTTAAGAATAGATCGTGCCAAATCGTATATTCGCGAGGAATCGGCCAATTTTACGGAAATTGCAGACCGGCTCGGCTTCAGCAGCGTTCATTATTTTTCCAAAGCCTTCAAGAAAACGACCGGCATGAGTCCGACGGAATATGCAAAATCCGTCAAGGCCAGGGTCCCCGTAGGGAAAATATAAACTCCATAAAAGTGAGATTCACCGATTTGACCATGACGCTATTCATTCTAATGTCTTCCAGGGAGGGAATACGATGGTACTCGTAAATGAACAAGATTACATAGCTAGAACCGATGCGGCCTCCGATACTTTATGGGAGCCGTTATGGCGGATCGCCACACCTCTGCTGCCTGTGGAGAAGCGGATTTTGCAATCATCCGCCTTGAGAAGACTGCATTACGTTCATCACGGCGGAGCTTCACGAATCAATACGCATCATACGTTCAGTCGTTTGCAGCATACTTTGGGCGTGTTCTCTTTAATTGCCCATTACTGTCCGGATAACGGGACGCTGAGGGCGGCTTCCCTGCTGCATGATATCGGTCACGGCCCGTTCAGCCATTCGCTGGAAGGAATCGAAGAGATAGATCATCACCAGTGGACCCGGGATATGTTGTTTGGAGAGGAATTATCCGGCATTTTGCAGGAGCACGGAATCCATCCGGAGGAGATCTGGGCTTATGTCCATGGAGAAGTCCCGAGTTTGCTAAGAAATTCTACGGGAGTTCTGCACCTGGACCACCTGGATTCCTGGGCGCGCAGCGCGCAGGCGGGAGGCTATCTGCCCGTTGAGCCGAATGAGCTGCTGGACCGGTTGTTCCCTGCTCCCGATGGAGTGCAGGCGGATAGGGAGGCAGCCGAGCTGATGGTGGACCTCATAGTGGAAGAGGCCAAATTCCATACCTCACCTGCGAACATTGCCGCAAATTCGGAGCTTCGGCAGATCGTCTTCCAATGGATTAGGGAGGCCCGTCCGGATAAACGGCAGCTTATCGGAATGACCGACTCCATGCTGGAGCAGGAGCTGCTCAGGCATCCCGGTACGAGTGGCCGGTTAAGAAGACTGCTGCTGGAATCCTGGCGGCTTAGGGTTACCCGGGACCGGGATCAGGCCCCGGCTGATGCCTTGGAGGTAGAGGTGAACAAATTATATTTGTCCGTCCCCATGGTCCAAGGCCGGAAAATAACCGAGATCTCGAAGCGGGCGCGCGGCAGGATAGAAGATGTACAGCATCGAAAGGGCAAGTACTACGTCTATTGGCAGGACTAGGCGCTAACCCCGGCGGCTGTTCCGCGAAGTTCTTCCGACCGTAACGTCAAGTGTCGGGGACCGGCGGCTGCCGGTACTTGCTGGGCGGCTGGCCATAATATTTGGAGAAGGCCTTGGAGAATGAAAATAGATCCGGATAACCGGTGGACAAGGCAATCTCCGTTACAGGCATGGAGGTGTCCTGCAGCAGCTTGGCCGCCTTCTCCATCTTCAGCTTCTGCAAGTAGCGCAGCGGTGAAATGCCCATCTGTTCGGTAAAAACCGAGGAGAAGTACGATCGGTTGACTCCGGCATAATCCGCTGCATCCTGAATCGAAATGCCTTCGGAGAAATGAAGCTTCAGGAAGTCGACGCTCTGCTGCAGCCACGCGGAACGTTTAGCGGGAGGAATCTCCGAATGGCGGACAGTCATCTGACTGAACAATTGGTAGATGAGCGACAGAATGGCCGCAGCGGACCCGGCTCCTTGCTGCTTGCGCAGAACGTCCATCAATCCTTCTAACGTAGAAAGAACATGAGAGCCGACCGTTTGCCCCCGGTAGGGCCGTTCCGGAGAGAGCCCTGCCGCTTCCAGCAGGTGCGGAACCTGCCCGCCGTCTATCGCTATCCAGCACATGCGGAGCGGCGATGATGAAGGAACCACCTGATAGGAGTAGGCGATTTGCGGATATAGGCAGAACAGATCCCCTTGCTTTAAAATCAGGGACAGCTTCCCCCGTTCCACCTTCACCTGACCCCCCAGCACAAAATGTATACTGTAGCACTCGATAAAGCGGGAGCCGACTTGGTAATTGGGCTTGGCCTGGTTCCTTCCGGCCCTGACCAGCCACAGGCCGCCCATTCTTTCCACCTCGGACGGCTTGTAATAATGATACTCCGCATACTCGTGAGAGTATTCCTGCATGTCCCTCATCGATTATCCCCCTCTAAAATCCTCTATTTATAAAATAGGAGAAACCTAACAAAATGACAAGCAGGGCCTTTAATCCTCATTCAGCTTACATTCATGTCTTACAGCTCTTTCCTTAGCCTACTCTCCTTACTCCACTCAATCACGAAATAATAAAGCTTCAATTAGACTCTAGCCATTTCGTTTGCGGGAAAGTCCGCATTTGTGACCGCTCCTCCTCAGCTTACCTGTTGTTTTGACGCCTTTTGACCATTATCCCCTTGGATCAGGAGGCGTATGAAGGCGGGAAATAGCGACGGGTAGAGGAAGGTTGGATGCACCATGGAGATCAAGGAGGGGCTCAGGCCCTGGATTCCATGATTCTGATTAGACGGGATAGCCATCCAAGCCGAGGAGCGCAAGATTCCGAGAGCTGGGGTAGCCGGAAGGCTTCCAGCTTAAAAAAACCAATCCTATCTTAATTTAGCCATGAGACAACGGAAGGAGTTTGTGGTAAGATCATCCAACCGCCAGTGGTATCTCTTTGTAAATGTGGACAAAGGAGTGAAAACGAATGGCTACTTTGCTGGTTGTAGATGACGAGCCCATCATTCGTGCCGGATTGGTGAAGCTTATCAAGCAGTATGATCCTGACTGCGAGGTGCTGGCAATGCCGAACGGCGCTGCTGCGTTAGAGCAAATCAACAAGCGGATCCCGGATTTGGTGTTAACCGATATCCGTATGCCGAAGATGGACGGTCTGGAGCTGTGCAGGCAGATCGACGAGAACCGGTTTCAGGTCAAAATGGTAGTAATATCGGGATACAGTGATTTCTTCTACGCTCAGAAATGCCTCACTTACGGCGTAAAAGAGTATTTGTTGAAACCGATTACAGAAAAAGAGCTATACCCGGTGCTGGATAGGCTGCTGAAGGAAGAAGGAGCCTATTCCCTGTCTCTTATCCACTATGAGGAATGGCTGGAGACCGTCGAGCAGGCCATATGGGCGGTAGATATCGACAAAGTTTACGCTTTGGTGGAGCAGTGGGTGGAGAGCGGTTATGCTCATCTGAAGACGGCTCAGCTTCAGCAAATTGTGGAAGACGGGCTCGCGCTGCTCGTGAAGAAGCTGAACTCGCGCAGCGTGTACCGTTTTGAAATGGGGCCTGCGGGCAGAACAGCCGCTTCGCGATCGGAAGTGATCGATTATTTGAAGCAGGAGCTGCATCGTCTGTGTAATGAACTGCATCATTGGCGGGGAGGCATGGAGAAGAATCTGTTCGAGGAGGCGAAGGCCTACATAGACCAGCATATTACGGAAGAAATAAGCTTGGAGGACGTCGCGGAGAAGGTCGGTCTCGCCCCGACTTATTTTAGCTTTTATTTCAAAAAAATGACCAACGAAACTTTCGTGCAGTACCGGATGAAGAAACGGATCGAAATGGCGAAAAAGCTGCTGGAGCTCCCGCATTACAAAATTGTCGATGTGGGCATGGAAATCGGCTATCAGAATTATCCCCATTTCACCAAAATATTCAAAAAGATTACCGGGCTGTCTCCTACGGAGTACAGGCAGATGCTGGGCATTCGATAATGTGGAGAAGAAGCCTGGCGGTCAAAGTTTTTATGTCGTTCGTTATCGTCATCATCGTCTCCTTCTCCATTGTGAGCATATCCATGTATGTAACCTCGTCCCGGGAGCTCGATCTGCTGCACGAAGAGATGCTGACGCAAATCGTTGACAACGCCCTGCATCACACCGATCTTTATATTAAAAGCTACGAGAGGGCAACGCTGTCGCTGCTTACCTCCAGTCAAGTAAAACAGTTTCTGGATGCCGAGCAGAATCAATATTTTACGTATTATTCCTTATCTGCTCAAATCAAGGATGAGCTGTTCAAGCCGATATTTATCAACAACCCGGAAATCAGCATGATTTATTTAATCAGCTATAACGGCATGACCTTTCATGACTTCAATATTGATCATCCTCCCTTTAGCGAGTCCGTGTTGAAGGATAGTCTGGAGGATTTGCGGGAGCAGACGAAGGATGACGGTTCTCTGTCGTTGATAGATTGGAGCTTTCTTGATGGCCAGCTTTCGCTGGCTCGCAAAATATCCGGACGCCAGACGTCAAAGCTTTTCAAAGGAATCGTGGGCATCGAGTTGAGAATTGAAGAATTAACCACGCTCTGGAAAGGGATTAGGCTGGGGGATCGCGGATATTTTTTTATTGTCAACGATCGGGGGAAAATTGTTTACGATCCGAATAAAGAGAAGATCGGCAAGCAATTGGAGGGCCGTCTATTCGAGCAGGTCCGGGATCATGAGGGAGCCTTCTTTATCGATGAAGAGGCAGGCGAAGAAGGCCTTCAGCGAATCTATTTCAGCAGGAGGTCGGATTATTCCGGGTGGACGCTTGTATCTTCCATGCCGTTGGAAGCGGTCAGGAAGCCGGTACAGACCATCCGGCAGACGACACTCGCGGCCAGTGCAATCAGCATTGTCGTGGCCCTGCTTCTTGCTTACCGATTCGGCCGGTCGATCATCTCTCCGATCCGAATGATCGAACAAGGGATGCGCCGGACGGAGAAGGGAGATTGGACGAAGGTGCCTCTGCGCGGCAAGAAGGACGAGATGGATCGCCTGATTCACAGCTACAACATCATGGTTTCGCGACTGTCGGAGCTGGTCGAGAGGGTGTACGAAAGCGAGCTGAAGAACCAGGATAATTTATTCAAACGGCAGTTAGCCGAATTTCAGGCGCTACAGCTGCAGATCAATCCGCATTTTCTGTATAACACGCTGGAAACGGTTATCTGCTATGCTGTCGTTCAGGAGTCCGAAGAGATCAAGGATATAGTCCGGGCCATGTCGCTAATGCTCCGTTATTCCGTACAGACCGATTTGGAGGAAATTACGGTAGCGAATGAACTGAAGCATGTTCTTCATTATATGACCATCATGAATTACCGGTTTGAACAGCCATTCGAGCTTCAGGTCGATATCCCTCCCGAATATTTGCTTAAGAAGATGGTCCGGCTTACGCTGCAGCCTTTGGTGGAGAACGCCTTTAAGCATGCGTTTCCGGATGGGATTAAGGATTACCACTACATCCGCATTCTCGCCGAGGCGGAGGGACAGCGGCTGAAAATTACCGTTGCCGATAATGGCCAGGGAATGCCGGAGGAAGAGCTGCTTAAGCTCCGGATGAAGCTGTCCGTTAATGAGGCGCAGAGGTCTAAAGAGAGGCAGCTGAGAGAACAGTTATCCGCGGAAGAGCAGGTCGAAGTGGGTCAAGCTGGAGAGCATGGCGGAATCGGTTTGATTAATGTGCATAACCGTATTCAAATGGTGTTCGGGGCGCAGTATGGGCTTAGTGTGGAGAGCGCGCCGGGCCAAGGGACGGCCGTTACGCTGACGATGCCGGATACCGATGCCGTCGGATTCGCCGGGATGGCCGGGCGTCACCTTAAGATAGAAGATAGGAGCGTAAATCAATATAATGAGCTTTTTTCCGATTCATTTATGATGAATCTATGATTTGACAAATCTATGAAATCACTAGAAACCAACAGACGAGGGGGAATGAGGTTCCGTTGAAACGATTTTTGAATAGAGGAGGAGGATGGTTCTGGAACTGACCAGACGCAAACAAACCTACCGTGCAGCTCAAGCCTCCCCGCTGGTGTTGCTCGTCAAGAATGTAAGGAAATGCTGGCAGCTCTATTTATTGATGCTGGCGCCGTTTATCTATTTGGTTATTTTTAAATACTGGCCGATGTACGGAGCACTGATTTCCTTTCAGGATTTCGTCCCGACCAAGGGCTTCTGGGGAAGCGATTGGGTAGGACTGAAGCATTTCGTGCGATTCTTCGACTCCTACGAGTTCTGGAGAATTATGAAAAATACGCTGATTCTAAGCTTGTACAGCCTTATTGCAGGGTTTCCGTTTCCCATTCTGTTGGCCTTGTGCCTGAATTACGTAAATCAGCGGTTTTTCAAAAAATCAGTGCAGATGATTACCTACGCCCCCCATTTCATATCGGTGGTCGTCATGGTCGGGATTATTTTGCAGCTTCTCGATCCGCGCATCGGGGTAGTCAATATGATTTTGCAGTTTTTCGGCTTTCAACCGATCAATTTTATGGGCAGCCCGGATTTGTTTAAATCCATTTACGTATGGTCGGGAATATGGCAGAATGTCGGTTTTTCCTGCATCATCTATTTGGCGGCGCTTTCATCGATTGATCCGTCGCTTCACGAGGCCGCTGTCGTTGACGGAGCGAGCAAGCTCCAAAGAATGTGGCATATCGATTTGCCGGGAATCGTACCCGTTGCCGTCATTTTGCTTATTCTGAACACCGGCAACATTCTGGATACCGGCTTCGAGAAGGTGCTCCTCATGCAAAATCCGCTGAACCTGAGCACATCGGAAGTCATTGACACTTACGTTTACAAAGTGGGGCTGGCTTCCACGGCGATCAACTATTCGTATTCCTCTGCCATCGGACTGTTCAAATCGGTTATCAATCTGATCCTGCTGGTGCTCGTCAACAGAATCGCCAGGAAGGTCGGAGAGACAAGCCTATGGTAAGATCCAGCTTAATGAACGAGAGGCGTGAAGAAAGATGAATTCGAATCGAGTAGTGGAAAGCAGAGGAGACCGATTATTTAATCTCATTAACTATACCATCCTGTTTCTGTTTACGATCACGATCCTTTATCCGCTTGTCTATATTGTTAGCGCTTCCTTCAGCTCTCCGCTTGCTGTCGTATCGGGCAAGGTATGGCTGTGGCCGGTGGACTTTTCTTTGGCCGGGTATGAGGCTGTTTTTAAACATAAGCTGATTTGGACCGGATTTGCCAATTCGTTGTTCTATACCGTCGTAGGAACGGTGGTCAATGTCGTTCTTACCTTGATGGCGGCTTATCCGCTGTCGCGTAAGGATTTCTATATCCGGCATGTAATCATGGCGCTGTTTGTGTTCACGATCATGTTCTCGGGCGGTCTGATCCCCTCTTACCTGTTGGTCAAGGATCTGGGCATGATCGATACGCGTTGGGCCCTGATCTTCCCGGGCGCGCTGAGCGTAATGAACGTCATTATCACGAGAACGTTCTTCCAGACGACCATTCCCGATGAGCTGCTGGATGCGGGACAATTGGACGGGTGCAGCGATTTCAAGTTTTTGCTCCATGTCGTGCTTCCGCTTTCCGGACCGATTATCGCCGTTCTGACCTTGTTCTATGCGGTCGGCCATTGGAATTCCTTCTTCAGCGCTCTTCTGTATCTGAAGAGGCAGGAGCTGTATCCGCTGCAGCTTGTCCTTCGGGACATTCTTATACAGAACGAGGTGGACGCGGAGATGATGTCGGACGTGGCCGATGCCGCCGCCAGGGAAAGCTTGCGGGAATTGCTGAAATATTCTTTGATCGTTGTATCTACCATACCTGTTCTTGTTATTTATCCTTTTATTCAAAGACATTTTGTCAAAGGAATCATGATCGGTTCCCTGAAGGGATAACCGCCATAGATCACAAAGGCTGTAGGGAGGGGTTAATATGTTAAAAAAATATGTGTCCGCCGGTATGTGTCTGATGCTCGGTTCAACACTGGTTATGAGTGCTTGCGGCAGTAAAGAGGAGCCCGGGGCGGATCCTGCTTCAGCGGCGACCGTCAATCCGACGGGTGTATTTCCTATTACCAATGAAAAAACAACGATCAAGGTGCTCATGAAAGGGAGCAATGCGGTAGAGAACTTCGCCACTAACGAATTTACGAAGTGGCTGGAGGAAAAGACGAACATTCACATCGAATGGGAGGTGGCGCCGAACAAAACGGCCGATGAGAAGCTGAATATTACGCTGGCCAGCGGAGATTATCCCGAGGTCATTATGGGTTTTGCGGTCAAACCGGTCCAGCAGGCGCTGTACGGGAAGGACGGGGTTTTCCTGCCGCTCAACGATCTGATTGAGAAATACGGGGAATATACGAAGCAGATGTTCGAAGCGGCTCCTACGGCGCGGGACGTGATTACCGCACCGGATGGCAACATCTATGCCCTGCCCATGGTAAACGACTGCTACCACTGCTCCATGGGGACGAAGATGTGGATTAACAAAGCTTGGCTCGATAAGCTGAATCTGCCGGTGCCCCAGACCACGGAGGAGTTCCGCGAAGTACTCCGGGCATTTAAGGACAAGGATCCGAACGGAAACGGCAAAGCCGATGAAATTCCTCTGGTCGGGGCGACTAACGGACCGCAGAGCAAGATCGATTTGTTCCTGATGCGTTCGTTCATCGAATTCGACGGCTCCGGCATGTTCCTGAAGGATGGCAAGATCGATGTGGCCTATAACAAGCCCGAATGGAAGGAAGGCCTGAAGTATCTGCATTCGTTGTTCGAGGAAGGGCTTCTGTCGCCGCAAAGCTTTACCCAGGACCGGAACCAATTGAAGCAAATGGGGGAGAATCCGGAGGCTCCAATTCTGGGAGCGGTTGCCTCTCAGAACCCTACTGTTTTCGTGTCGATGGATTCCGACCGGGCGAAGGATTATGTGACGATTCCGCCGCTGGAAGGCCCTGGAGGCATCCGCTCGGCGAACTACAATCCATATAGCGCGACGGGTAACGGATATTTCGTGATTACGAATAAGGCGAAGAACCCGGAGGCTGCGTTCCGGCTGGCGGACTTCCTGTACAGTGAAGAAGGAACGATGCGGTCGAATATTGGAAGACCTGGCCAGGAGTGGGTAGAAGCGGCGGAAGGTGAGTTGGGCATTGACGGGAAGCCGGGGAAATGGAAGCAGCTTTCGACGTTTGGCGGGGTGCAGAACGTACATTGGTCGCAATCCAGCCCTTCGCTTCGCACGAATGAATTCCGGTTGAGCCAGGTGGCCGATCCGGAGAACCCGCTGGAGGTCATTCTGTATAACGAAACGAAGAACAACTATGAGCCTTATAGAATGGATCCGGGGCTGGTCGTTCCTCCCCTGTTCTTTACTAACGAGCAGGCTGAGGAATTGGCCGACATTCAGAAGACGATTACCGATTACAAGGATGAAATGCTGGCGAAGGCGGTGATAGGAGAGATCGACATCGACAAGGAATGGGATAATTATGTGAAGACTTTGGAAAAGATGAAGCTTCCGAGGTATCTGGAAATCTTCCAGGAAGCCTATGAGGTATCTTCCTTCAAAAAGTAGGCTCGGGGAGCATAAGAAAACCCAATTTTATCTGTAAAAAAGCCATCGGTTCTCCCTTCCCATGTGATACGCTTGGAACAGTGCACACATTAGTATCCGGGAAGGCGAGGATCGGATTGGGAATGCAAATAGAATGGGGATGACCCGCAGCGATCCGAACAACTTCTAACCAAGAAGGAAGGGAAAGGCTATGGCTATGAGAGATAGAGAAGATTTAATGGATAATGCGGAACAGGAAGCCAGGGAAAGTCGGCATAGCCGGGGCGGAGAAGCTGCCCCGGCCGATGCCGGTCATGATGAGAGAATAGCTTGGTGGCGGGAGGCTAGGCTCGGGCTGTTTATCCATTGGGGGCTTTATTCGCTCCCTGCCGGAATTTGGCGGGGAGAGGAAGTCAAGGCGGCCTATGCCGAGCATCTGCAGCTAAAGGCGGAAATCCCCGTTAAGGAATATGAAACGATCGCGGGCGAATTTAACCCGGTCCGATTCGATGCCGAGGAATGGGTGCTGGCCGCCAAGGATGCCGGCCTTAAGTATTTGGTTGTGACGGCCAAGCATCACGACGGGTTCGCCATGTATGATTCCAAGGTGAGCGACTACAACATCGTCAAGGCTACTCCGTTCGGGCGGGACCCGATGGCGGAGCTGGCGGAGGCATGTGCCAAGCATGGGGTGAAGCTCTGTTTTTACTATTCTCATGCGATGGATTGGCATCATCCGGATTCGCAAGGGAACACATTAGATTTTCCCGGGAATATCGGGGCCTATGACCCTGTTGAGTCTTGGATAGACGATGAGGACAAGGCATCGCGCTATGAGCGGTATCTGCAGCAGAAGGCGTTCCCGCAAATCCGGGAACTGCTGACACAATACGGTCCGGTCGGGATCCTATGGTTCGATTGCGGCCAGAAGCTGACCAGAGAACAGGGCGAAAGATTCGTGGAGGCGGTCCGCAAGGAACAGCCGGCCTGTCTGGTTAACCGGAGGGTGTGGAAGGACCCTCTCGGCGATTACGGCAATACGATGGATAATCAGCCCCATGTCCGGGTGTCCAGGCCGGATTGGGAATCTATCGTAACGCTGAACGATTCATGGGGATACAAGAAGCTGGACAATAACTGGAAGTCGCCGCTGGATATTTTGCACAATATGATAGACGTCGTCAGCATGAACGGTAATTTTCTGATCAACGTCGGGCCTACCGGCGAAGGGGACTTCGATCCGACGTCCCGGAAGCTTCTCAAGGCCATCGGGGATTGGCTGCTCGTTAACGGAGAGAGTGTTTACGGCTCGGTTCAGAGCCCTATCGGCAAGCCGCCGTGGGGACGATGCACGATGAAGGGAAGCACGCTGTATTTGCATGTCTTCCATTGGCCGGATAATGATGAACTTCTTGTTCCGGGAATTCGCAACGGGATCAGACAGGCTTCCTTGCTGGCCGACCCGCATCGCAAGCCACTGGAGGTCATCCGGATGAACGGAGAAGATTGGCTCATCCGCGTTCCGGCGGAAGCCCCCGACCCGCTCGTAACGGTCCTGTCGGTCGAATTGGAAGGGACGGTGGACGCCAATCCGGTCAAACGGCTGTATGCTTCCGGCTATGACAACGTATTTCCTGCGTTCGACGGAGAAATTCACGGAGAGTCGTTAAGGTACGATACCGGTAAGAAGGATCGCGACATTGTGACCGATTGGTCCGATCCCGGAGATTGGATCCGATGGACCTATCGATGCGCTGAGCCGGCAGTCTACAAAGTACGGGTCACGTATGGGGCTGCCTCGTGCGAGTCGGGAGGCTCCTTCATCGTGGAAACCTGCAGGATCGGTGAGAATAGGGAGGCTGGCACAGTTGGTTCCGCCGGTACGGGAGGCAAGAGGGGAGCGGGAGCCCCATCTCCAACTTCTTCTGCGGGCACGGTCGGTTCCTCAGGTGCGGAAGGAATGATAGGCCCGCTATCTGCTTCTCCTTCTGCAGGCACTGCCGGAGAAACGGAAACGGTTCTGACCTTGGAGGCAGAGGTACAGGAGACAGGGGGACCTTACGAATACCGAACGTTCGAGGTCGGAGAATTCCGCCTGGAGCAGGAGGGAGTTTATTCGCTAGCGGTCCGGGCCGGCAGGTTGGAAGGCGGAACGCTGATGAACCTCAGGCAGGTAGCTTTAGTGGCCGATAATGAGTAGCGAATGACGGCCTCGGATAAGAAGGATCGAAGAGTGAACCTTGACGGGTTCACTCTTTGCCGCATAGATAAGCAGGGCAAGTGTGTCAGGCCGCCTGTTGAGTTAGGCGAGTAGGTCAGCGCCTGCCGAGCGGAGCAAATCTGGCCCCCTGCCGAGCAGTGCAGGTACGGTCTGGCCATCTGCCGCCTGATGTGCTACCACGAAGGACCGTCAATAATGCAGGTCTTTGAGGCCAAGTTAGCTGAAATCAGCCAAAGACAAGCAAATGTGCAGGTGATTTTCGCGTTTTCGCGGATTTTCGGATTTTTAGGCCGATTCAACTGCAGAATTGCACGTCTTTTTCGATATTTATCAGATTCTCGTATAAAGACCTGCACTTTGGTATGTCTTTTGCGCAAATGCACGGCAGGGATGGCGGCCAGGACGGTCAATTGGCCAATTTCTCAACCATAAGTTAGGCCGTCTTAGCCGCCAAGCTGATGTTGCCGCCAAATTCGACAATGACCGATATAGAACTATATGCTTTTAAGGAGGACAACCGGAATGTATAACAAATTGCTTCCCGCCCCTGTGAACGGAGGCTTCAGAATGGAAGGCTATTGGGTATGGTGCGGTTCTGTCATCCGGGGGGAAGACGGCAAATATCACCTGTTTGCGTCAAGGTGGCCGAAGTCGCTTCCTATGCACCCCGGCTGGATTGTCGCTTCAGAGATTGTTCGGGCCGTATCGGATACTCCGGAAGGGCCTTATCAATTTCAAGAGGTCGTACTGCCGGCACGCGGTGCCGAGTACTGGGATGGAAGAAGCACTCACAACCCGCATATTACGAAGCATGGGGATACTTATCTGTTGTACTACATGGGTTCAACCCATCCGTTGGCCGACCCCGAACCGGGGGGCCCTCTGGGCTTGGACGATCCGCGCTGCATTGTCGGCCGTGCCAACAAACGAATCGGGTTGGCGACGTCCAGAAGCGTCTTCGGGCCATGGGAAAGAAAGGATACGCCCATTCTGTCCACCCGCCCGGGCAAATTCGACAGCTTCCTGACGTCCAATCCGGCTCCTTGCGTCCATGAGGACGGCTCGGTTTTGCTTATTTATAAAGCGAGGAGATACGAAGGAAATACCCATGGCAAAATGACTTTGGGAAGCGCCCGCGCCGAACATTACAACGGACCGTACAAGGTCGTTAGCGAGCATCCGGTTTTCCCTCCGGAGAAATTCCATCTGGAAGACCCCTTCATTTGGAAAACTCCGGCCGGTTACGAGATGATAGCCAAAGATATGGAGGGTCATGTGTGCGGAGAGAAGTACGGGGGGATCCACGCCTATTCCCCGGACGGTCTCGACTGGAGGCTGGCGGAAGAGCCGCAGGCTTATTCGCGCCGAATATTGTGGGATGACGGTCAGACGAGGCTGATGGGCAATCTGGAAAGGCCGTTCCTGCTATTCCAGAATGGAAAGCCGACCCATCTGTTCGCGGCAACGTCCAATGGAACCAGAGGGTTCTACGACGCCACCGAGACGTGGAATATGGTGATTCCGATCGCGAGCGAATAAGCAGCCATATGTCGGTCGGCGGCAACAAAGCTTCAAATGGGTGAAATCTTTATCTCTGACATAATACAGGTCAGTCCTTTAGCGGAGTATATCAAAATATATCGGGCGAGGAGAAATGTGCCGATGACTTGGAATGGCAAAGGAAGAGTAAAGGTGGAGACGGATTGGGCGGAATTCTTGTCCCGCCATGACATGACCTGGAGTGTCCGACCGCTGTCGTGGAACGAGGGAGCCTTTATCGGCAACGGACTGCTGGGTGCGATGGTTTACGGCGAGGAGCACAGAAGCAAGCGGAATGTGCTCCGTTTCGTGCTTGGACGTACGGATGTTACGGTTCAAAGGGCCGATGGCGGCGGCTTTCCTCCACGGGTTCCGATCGGGGAGCTTGATCTGGAGCTGGAAGGAATGATTTATCAGCCGGCGGATATCCGGCTGGATCTGTGGAATGCCGAGCTGCGGGCCCATCTTCCGACAACGAAGGGCGAAGTCCGGCTGCGGGCGTTTATCCATAGCGAGGAAGACATTCTGCTGATTGAGCTGCATACCTCTTCGGGAGAAAGAAACGCGAGGTTTCAGTGGTATGCGTACCCGGATGTCGATCCGGTACTCAAAAATGCGGACGGGATCAATTTCAACCAGTATCTTCCCAAGACGGATGTGCAGCTTGGCGAGCGGGAAGGAGTACAATGGGGAAAGCAAACCTATCCGTCCGGAGAAGGCTGTCTGACCGCCTGGAAAGAGAAACGGCCGGCTTCCGATCATCGCGTCTTGTACTTGACCGTCGCCGGAGGAGCGGGAGAAAGCGACATTCAGCAAGCGGTCGGCAGCATTCAATCCGCCAGTAACCGATCGGTAGAAGCTTATGCCGTGACTCATCGCAGCTGGTGGCATCATTATTATCCGCTGAGCTTCGTTTCGATTCCGGATACTAGATTGGAAGGGTTCTACTGGATTCAAATGTACAAGCTCGCATCGGCGACCAGAGCCCACCGTCTCATTATCGATAATCAGGGGCCTTGGCTGACGACTACGCCTTGGCCCGGGGTTTGGTTCAATATGAATGTGCAGATGAGCTATTCGCCGGTTTATACATCCAATCGGCTCGATATCGGCCAATCTCTCCTCAACGCGCTCGACCGCAGCCGGGAACAATTGATCCGCAACGTTCCCGAGCCCTACCGGTACGATTCGGCCGGCTTGGGCCGGAGCTGCAGCTACGATCTGGCCAGCAACGTAGAGGACGAAGTCGGCAACTTGACTTGGCTTCTTCACAGCGTCTGGAGGCATTACCGGGCGACAATGGACGACGAAATGCTGCGAACCCTGCTCTATCCGCTCTTACGGAGAAGCGTCAACTATTACTTGCATATCCTGGAAGAAGGGGAGGATGGCCATTGCCATATGCCTCCGACCATATCTCCGGAATACGGCTCGTTCAAGCGGCTGACGGTCAGGAATTGTCATTATGACCTGGCTTTGCTGCGCTGGGGCTGTACAACGCTGCTTGCGATCTGCGACCGCTTATCCATTGAGGATGAGCTGTCCGATCGCTGGGAGGAAGTACTGGACAGGCTAGCTCCTTATCCTTATGACGAACAGCAGGGATTTCTGATCGGTCAGAACACTCCTATGGAATTCGGCCATAGACATTTCAGCCATCTGTTGGCAGCTTTCCCGCTTCATCTCATCGGGGAGACGGAGGAGGATAAAGACAAGATCCGGCGGACACTGCGCCACTGGATCGGCCGGGAGGGAGATCTGCGCGGATTCAGCTTTACGGGGGCGGCCTCCGTTGCCGCCATATTGGGCAGCGGAAGCGAAGCGCTGCGTTACCTGCATACGCTGATGCATCTCATCAAGCCGAATACGATGTACCGGGAGGCCGGTCCGGTAATCGAATCGCCGCTCGCCGGGGCGGAGGCCATTCATGACCTGCTCCTGCAAAGCTGGGGAGGAGTGATCCGCGTATTTCCCGCAGTGCCGGATGAATGGGATGCGGCCGTGTTTCATCATTTGAGGGCCGAGGGGGCCTTCCTGGTCAGCGCCGAGCGGCGGGGAAGCCGGACGCAGTGGGTCCGGGTGGAGAGTCTAGCGGGCGAGCCCTGCAGAATCCGGACCGATTGGCCGGTCGACGGCATCGCCGTGGACAGCGGCCGTCCGCTTGTGATCAAGCCATGCGGAGACGGAATCATAGAGCTTGATCTTCGTAAAGGGGAGGAAGCGGTTCTTTATCCGAAGGGGGAGGCAGCCGACTTTACCGTTAGGCCGGTAGCTGCCGAGCCCGGCCTGTGCCAATATTTTGGCGGATACAAGCCATGGCGGCTTTACGGGCTTCCTCTTCAGGAATAATGTAGGCGAAGGCCTGAAATATCCCCGAATTGCTGAGGAATCCTATACGATTCTTGACAAAAGAGGAATGTGTTGGGTATACTCCAAGCATGGGATTGTATATTTTTTTATTATGAGGTGGAAAGGATAATGTTCTTTTTGTCGACTGTTCTCATTCGGGATTTGGCTTAATACGGGAGAAGTCTGCCCATTTTTAAGGTTACGCCAACCGAAGAACAGGAGATAAAGAACCTATTCCTTATTCCCACAGACGATATTTCGATGGGTAAGGTGGAGTTCGCCTTGCCCATTTTTTATTTGCTGTGAGCATGAAGCTTGCGCGTAGTTCGAAGAATCAAATTTATAGAATGAGATATGAATCGAATACGATCTTTATCCTTGTAGTTCTCCCGGTTGGCTTCGAAAGCGAAGCGAAAAGGAGAGAATACAATGAGTATGCTATCGGTGGAAAACTTGTCCCATATGTTCGGGGATAAGATGTTGTTTCAAAAGATTGGCTTTCGTTTGTTAAGAGGCGAGCATGCGGGGCTGGTCGGCAGCAATGGCGCCGGCAAATCGACCCTGCTGCGAATTTTGGCGGGAGAATTGCTTCCCGATCAAGGGAAGGTGGAATGGCATCCGCATGCGAATATCGGGTATCTGCAGCAGCATGTGGATTTGCAAGCGGGAACAACCATCAGGCAATTTTTGCAGGGAGCCTTCGCCCGGCTTTATGAAATCGAAGCAGCGATGCAGGAGCTGGCGGAGCAAATGGCTTCTTCTTCGGAGGATGCGGAGCAGCAGCTGATTCAATACGGAGAGCTGCTGAATCAGCTGGAGCATTCCGGATTCTATGCACTGGAGGCAAAAATAGAAGAGGTTGCGGCCGGATTGGGTATTATGGAGCTGGGCATGGACCGCGATGTCGAGAAGCTCAGCGGCGGCCAAAGAACCAAGCTGTTGCTGGGCCGGCTGTTGCTGCAGGAGCCGCATGTCCTGCTGCTGGATGAGCCGACCAATTATTTGGACGCGCCCCATATCGAATGGCTTACCGGCTATTTGAAAGGCTATGAGCATGCCTATCTGGTGGTCTCCCATGACGAGAGATTTCTGAACGAAGTGACGGCGACCATTTTTCATCTGGACCATCAGACCATCAAGCGCTATACGGGTAATTATTCCGCCTTCCTGGCAAGCTATGAGCAGAGCAGGCTGCAGCTTATGCAAGCGTACAATCGGCAGCAGAGAGAAGTGGCCAGACTGGAGAGCTTCATTCAGAAGAACCGGAACCGTAAGGCGAAGCAGGCGAAGAGCCGGGAAAAGGTGCTGCAAAAAATGGAACGAATGGACAAACCGGCGCCAGGGCCGAGGCCACGCTTTTCATTCGCGGTATTCTCGGAACCGTCGAGTCGGATTCTGGAGGCGAGGCAGCTGCAGATCGGCTATACGGAGCCGTTATTTGCCCCCGTTGATCTTCGGGTCATGCGCGGCGACAAAATCGCGATTACCGGCCATAACGGCATTGGGAAATCGACGATGCTGAAAACCTTGCTCGGGCTTCTGCAGCCATACAGCGGTACCATGCAGCTTGGCGAAGGAGTTAAAGCCGCCTATTTCGCCCAGGAGTCGCCAGCTTCGGCCCAAACAGCACTTGAACGGCTGGGAGCGCTAAGGCCGGATTTGACGAATAAAGCGATCCGCCAGGCGTTGGCCAAGTCCGGTCTGACGGATAAGCATATCCGGCAGCCGCTTTGCGCCTTAAGTGGCGGGGAGCAGGCCAAGGTGCGCTTATGCGAACTGATGCTGACGGAAAGCAATGTTCTTGTCCTGGATGAACCGACCAACCATCTGGATACGCGCTCCAAGGAAGCCTTCAAGGAAGCGCTCTGCAGCTATAAAGGAACGGTCCTGCTGGTATCGCACGAACCGGAGTTTTACGAAGAGTGGGTCACCAATATTTGGCAAATTCAGGACTGGATGACGAAATAAAAAAACAAGAAAAAGAGCGAGTGTTAGGTCGGAACTTGACCGCTAGCCTCGCTCTTTTTTTTCGGAATCTTAAACTGTTGTGTCGGTTGAATCTCGTCGGTTGGTAAGGCCGGACGTTGATGGATTTTAACCGAATTAACCGCGATGCTGCACTTTCGTTCGGACGATTGATGAGCCCCGGGCTCCCATCAAGTAGGGATACAGCAGGATAAGCCCGGCAATATATAATAGAAAGGCGAATATCGCCGGGGACAAATGAAGCAAATCAGTGTAACCGATAGCAATATGGACGCCAAAGCCGGCTGCAAATCCCGGAAGTCCCCCGAGCAGCAGCGTCCACCAGATCCAGCGTTCCCCTTGATTGATTCCCCATAGAGCTATGATAGTAATAGCGGCAGCATCGCATAATAAAGCTCCTCCGAAGCCGGCACGATCATGCGCGATAAGCGGGATTAGCCGGTCATTAATTTGGGAAATCATTTCCGGAGTCATGCATAAATAAGCCAGATCCTCTCGGACGAACACATAGCTGATTCCAACCCCGGCGATGACCAATCCTCCCAGTGCCAGAGCAAAACCAAGCACAACGAACATCAACTGCCCCCACTGAGCCAGTCTCCAGGCCCGATCATTCCGGAGATTGGGTTCTTGTCGCGATGGGCGATCCGCACGGCCACGCATGGAGAGAATGAACATAGGGAATAGAATAATAGCTGCCGCAGCATGAAGCGGATCGAAATAGCCATATCCAAGATACAGAAAAAAGCTGCCGAACCCGATGATTCCGGATGTGGCCAGAGCTGTTTTGGCCCAATGAAGGCCGCAGCGCAGACCGAACCGGGCGAGCATCCCGTATAGAATGCCGATAGAAATCATCGTGCCGGCCAAGGTGATCCGGTCATGAGACATGAAATAAAGCAACCTTTCGTTAATAAGGGAGAGCGAGAGCGGGTCCATCCCAAGGAAAGCTTCGTCGTAAGGCAGTATAACGGTAGTAGCAGCAATGATCCAGGCCAGAACACCTCCCAGAACCATTCCCAGCCCCAACAGACACATCCAACCCCAATTGCGCCAAAAGGAGAACGGGCCCGGATCGGGGGAAAGGACCGTACGCTTGTAAAGAATCGCTTCGTTCACTCGCTTGGGCAAGCCCGGACCCGAATAGACCAGCCCGCTGTGAAGCTGAATATAGTCCGCACCTTCCCCCAACAGGTCCAAGGCATCCTGCGGTTCATGGACTCCGGCAGCGGCAAGAATCGGAATAGAGGGACCTAACGTATCACGAATCATTCGGATTTTGGCTAGGCAATCAGCTTTGCCATTCCGTCCGATAACAGCCCCCTCTTCTGTCCGGATGAAATCCCCTATAGTTATTCCGTCCCACTGTGCCGAATGATCTTGAGAACACAGCTCATCCCACAGGGAAGGAGAGGAATCGAGAGGAAGATAGAGCAGCAGGGGCTTATCCGGATAGCGGGTTCGAGCCGCTTCGCGGATCGATTGGAGCATGCTGTTTATTTGTTCGGGCTTCCAATCCATATCGATGGCATCCACTACGAAACCTGCTGCATAGGGGGCCAATTGATCCATTAACTGAAGATGCTCCTTCATCGCTTGCTCCGGATCGGCCCCGGCATGATGAGCTATTCGGATCAGATAAGGCAGCCTGCGCCCCCGTTCCTTGCTTAACCGCCGAACCGTTTCATCCAAACCGATATTTACATAAGCATCCGGATAATGGATAGCTTCTTGAGCCACATCCCGAAGGATCGGCCGGGGGTCCGCGATCGGGCGAACGCTGACAGGCCCAATTTCTATGTATCCGAAGCCGAATTGGGAAAGAGCTTGGCGCGCCGTGCCACAGGGGTCTAGTCCTCCGCTTAATCCGACGGGACAAGACAGACGGATCCCCCATCTATCGCTGCGCAGCATAGGATGCAGCTCCATATGTCCCAGCGTCCGGATAATAAAGGAACCGCCGGGTATTCGGCTTAAGCCGCCCATGGCTCGTAAGGTGAAATCCCTGGCAGCGGCAGATGGTAGACGAAAGAGCAACGGACGAAACAATGTCTGATAAGACCAATCCGGCATTACTAAAAATCTCCTTTCTGTTTGAAATTCAGGAAGGTTGCACCGAAGGCCCATCCTCGCTCCTATCCCCGCTGGGAACGGTATTGCAGTGGAGTAATGCCCATCTTTTTCTTGAAAAGCTGGCAGAAATAAGAGAAATTGTCAAAGCCGACCCGGCTACCGATTTCCTGCACGGTCAATGAGCTGGTGCGCAGCAGCAAGCAAGCCTGCTTCATTCTTCGGGCCGTCAAATATTCGGTAAGGCTGCTGCCGGTTTCCTTGCGAAACAGGTAGGAGACATGATTTGGCGACAGATGAACGGCCTGGGCCAATTCGGATAACTGGAATTCCGAAGCGTAATGCTCCTCGATCCATTGCAGCATGGCGGTGATATGGGCGGAGACGGTCATTGACGGGTGGGCGTGGGCCTTGGACTGGCTTTCCCAAATCGGCTTCAAGTAATGAAGAAATGAAATGAGCAGCAGCGCATTTTCTTCGGTCGCATCTTGAGACGATTGGTCGGTCAGCCTAAAATTGTAATTTTGCAGCAGCCGGTCGGCCTCCTCCTTGTTCGGATGCCGGATAACCTGTACCGCGTAAGGATCCTTCCAAATATATAACAAAAATTGGTAAATGGAAGGGAAGGGAGTAAGATATTGGCTGAGGGTGGAAGGCTCGAACAAGAACATGGAGCGGATATACGATTGTCCCTGCCCCGTATTCATTCTCACATGATGGAGCTGATAGGGGCGGAAGCACAGCAGCGTCCCAGGGACGATATCGATTAATTGTTGCTCTATAACGACCCTTCCGGCTCCTTCATGGACATATAGGAGCTCAATTCCCTGATGGGAATGAATGATTTCCCGAAAGCTCTCTGTCCGGTTAAGATACAGTGATAGCTGAATAGGACGATTGTTCAGATTCAAATAGTTGGCCAGCTTCATCGAATCGTAACTCCCCTTGATCAATCGTAAATTAACAACATTTTATCATAACCTCCCGTAAATGACAGCGGGGGGTTTTTGCTATGATTAATGATATACGAAAGATAGGGAGGCTGCTATGAAAACTAAACGGATAAGTAACGGCTGGGAGCATTATCGGGGAAGTTTGGGGGGCGTCTGGGAAGTCTGGCGCGCCTACAAGCTTAACAATCATTATAATGTGCCGTGGTCTGCAGTGGAACTGCCTCATTGCTTTAATGGAGAAGATTCGGTAGATCCGGATGTGCTCTATTATCAAGGACCGGGATGGTACAGAACTCTTCTCGAGGTAGATAATCCTTATCCGAATGGAAGAACGCTGCTTCATTTTGAAGGGGCGGGCCAGAATACCGAAGTATATCTGTACACCGAACAGGTGGCGAGGCACGTCGGAGGGTATGACGAATTCAAGGTGGATTTGACGGAGCAAATGGCTGAGGGAAAGTACAAGGAGCTGTTTGGCAATAAAGTTCCGGTGGCCGTTCAATGCGATAATACCCGCGATCTCGAGACCATTCCTTCCGATATCAGCGATTTTAATTTGTACGGCGGAATTTACCGATATTTGAATCTCGTTTATGTACCCGAGATTTCCTTCGAATATGTGCATATCGCTACCGAGGTACAGTCAGAGAATAACGCGGAAATAACCGTAAGAGCGAAGCTATATAATCCGCTGAAGCGCAGCCAATCCGTTCGCTTGAGTCTGGTCGTTCGCGATCCGGATGGACATGCGGTTCATCAGCAGGAATGGACTGCCGAAGCGTGGCAAGGCTGGAAGGACCTTGCAACTCTTGAGCTGACGGACGTGAAGAGATGGTCCCCTGACCATCCGGAGCTCTATAGCTGTGAAGTGGTTATGCATGGAGCAACGGGCGAGGAGGCGTGGGAAACCAGCCATGCGGAACGGTTCGGAATCCGTACGTTCGAATTCGTGAAGCAAGGCCCTTTCCTTCTGAACGGAGAGAGGCTGCTGCTTCGCGGAACCCATCGGCATGAAGATTTTGCCGGAGTGGCCGCGGCTATGACCGAGGATATGATCAGGAGCGAAATGAAGCTGATCAAAGAGATGGGCGCCAACTTCATTCGTCTGGGCCATTATCAGCAATCGCGGATTGTACTGGAGCTGTGTGATGAGCTTGGCCTGCTGGTCTGGGAGGAAATTCCCTGGTGCAGGGGAGGAATCGGCGGAGAAGCTTACAGACAGCAGTGCCGGGACATGCTCCAAGCGATGATCGAGCAGCATTACAATCACCCGTCGGTCATTGTATGGGGGCTTGGGAACGAGAACGACTGGGAGAGCGATTTCGATACGTTCGATGAAGAGGAAATCCGCCGCTTTATGAAAGAGCTGCATGACCTGTCCCACGAGCTGGATGACAGCCGGGTGACCGGGATTCGACGCTGTGAATTTTGCAAGGATATTATTGACGTCTACTCACCTTCCATCTGGGCGGGCTGGTACCGCGGAGTTTATCCCGAATATGAAGCGTCCAGCCGGGCGGGCTTCGAAGGAACCGACCGCTTCCTGCATCTGGAGTGGGGCGCCGACAATATGGCCGGACGCCATGTAGAGGCTCCTTATACCGGCTTCAGTGAAATCAAGACCGGAGACGGGACGGATGAGCGGGACGGGGATTATTTCCTGCAGGGAGGCGACCCTCGCGTATCGAGCCTCGGAGATTGGTCGGAAACTTATTTCTGCGATATGATCGACTGGTATTTGAAAAGCCAGACTCAGATGGATTGGCTGACCGGGGCGGCCCAATGGGCGTTTAAAGACTTCTCTACTCCTGTCCGGCCGGATTCCCCTATCCCTTACCTGAACATGAAGGGGGTCGTCCAGCGGGATTTAACGCCGAAGGAGGCGTATTACGTCTTCCAATCGTATTGGTCCGAGAAGCCGATGATCCGCGTATACAATCATTCGGAGGCCGTTCGTTGGGGGCAGCCGGGCGAGAAGAAGCTCATTAAAGTCTATTCCAATTGCGAGCAGGCGGAATTGTTCCTCAACGGACAGAGTGTCGGCGTCCGCAAACGGGATGCGCAGGATTTTCCGTGTGCCGGTCTTCGCTGGGAAGTGGAGCTTGCGGAAGGGGAAAACGAAGTGCGGGCGGTAGGCATCAAGAACGGAGCGCAGGTGGCCGATGAAATTCGTTTCGTCTATCAGACGGAAGAATGGGAGCAGCCGGCAAGTGCAGTTCTGTCCGCAAACCGCTTAGAGGATGGATTGGTGAAGGTAGAGGTGCGCGTATACGACCGCAACGGGGTCTATTGTCCGGATGCGAACCTATTCGTCCGCTTTGGACTTGCCGGGGACGGAAAGCTGTTAGACAATAGAGGAACGGTTCTCGGATCACGTTATTTGCAATTGGCCGGCGGTCGGGCAGCCATCCTTGTCGATCCGCAAGGAGGTCGCTCGGTAGTCAGTGCCGCAGTAGACGGAATACCGACCGTTTTTGTGGAAATATAGGACTTCCCAAGAGTTGTCGGATCATCGTATAAAGAAAGCTCCTAACGGAGCCTCTTCCAACGAATAACCCGGTTTTATAAGGAAGCTTTTTATGCCAATTAGAAAGTTGTTCCATTTTAATGCTTTAATGAACTTAAACTTTCTAATGTGGTAAAGAAAAGACATGCACTTACGCATGTCTTTCGTCCATATGTTAACGGCGCCCAGATATTGGGTAATATACCCGGCCAAGGGGCAGGATAGCTTGAACCTGGCTCGAGGTTCCGCAGCATCACCGAACGTCATGCGGATAAACGGGAATTGGGAAGCCGCAGCTTGGCGCGAATTGGTGCAGAGCGGACGATCATTTGCTAGACTTCCGGGCTGGACGGTTTAAAAGGCCTCCGCCAGAGGGACGATAAATAAGAGGATAGCCCCAGGCCATTAGAGAAGCAGCTGCTGTGAAGCTAACCGGGAGGAAATGCGACATGAGAAAGATCATCGAGAGGCTGAAGAGGCGGTTTCGGAACGCAAGATTGGAGAGCAAAGTCTTTATTATGACCTCCATCGTCATTGTGCTGGCGGTTCCGCTGACCGGTATGTTCTCTTACTCCCAGGCGGCCCGTATCCTCGAACGGTACGCGTATAACGCGGCGGATCAGACCGTCAGCCAGCTCAGCGGATACATGAACAATGAGCTGAAGAATATAAGCGATAAGCTCTATTGGATGAATGCGAGCGATGAGATGAAGACGGCGCTTTACTGGGCGGACGGCAAGCTGGATGTGAACGGCTGGGTTGTATTCAACGAAATGTTCGCGCTGTTCTCACAGACCCGTCTGGCCTCGCCGACTATCCGTTCCATTTACATGTACACGCCCAAAGGCGAATTCTATGAAGGACTTCCCTATGAGAGGAAGGCCGCTTCCTTCAAGGATACGCCCTATTACAAGGCGATACGTAACGAAAGCACCAATCAGTGGGTCTATGCCGAGGAAGATCCTCTGTTCGCCGGACGTGGGGAAGTGATCTCGCTCGTCACCCGGCCTGTGCTGGATATCAGCTATCTAGAGCAGGACAATTATTTGGTCATCACGCTCTCCGCCAACCGGTTTATGGCCAATTTAAGAAATATTAATCTAGTTCCGGAAGGCTTCTCACTGATCATGGACGAGACAGGCAAGCCTATTCTGATGTCATCGCCCGAGCTCGCCGAACCTTTCCTGGAAAGTATTCAAGCCGAGGAATTCCAGCTTAATCCCGGATCTTTCGAATGGAAGGTGGGACGCCAAGAATTTCTCGTTAGTCATCAGCCGGTTCCTTTCGCCGGATGGAACGCCGTGCTCGTACAGCCGAAGGATGAGCTGCTTAAGGAGATTAACTACATTAAATACTTTACCTTCATGCTGACCGGTATTCTGCTAATTCTATCGTTCGTCTTCATCCGTTGGATCGCCCGCTGGGTGATGAATCCGCTGAGAAAGCTGCAGAGGCTTATGAATCGGGCCAAGGATGGAAATCTGAACGTTCGTTTTGAATCCGAGTACGAGGACGAGATCGGTCAGCTCGGCAACCGGTTCGATGATATGATCCGGCAAATTCAGCAGCTGCTTAAACAGGTGGTAGAGGAAAGCCAGGCGAAGCGGCAGGCGGAAATGAGGGCTCTGCAAGCACAAATTAATCCTCACTTCCTGTACAACACCTTGGATGAAATCTATTGGAAAACATTGGACGCCCCGGATTCCTCCGCGAGTGAGATTATCCTGTCGTTATCGCGATTCTTCCGCCTCAGTCTGAATCAAGGGGAGGAAATGACGACCGTAGCGAAGGAGATGGAGCATGTGGAGCAGTATCTAAAGCTCGTCAACGTCCAATACCGGCGGCAATTTTCATATGTGATACAGACGGACGACAGGACGAAGCCGTTCCGCATGCCGAAAATTATTCTGCAGCCGCTAGTAGAGAACAGCGTGCTCCATGCCTTCAACGCAAATGACTATAACGATTACCGCATTACCGTCTCCAGCGAGTGGATTGAACCCCGTCGGGTAAGGCTGCGGGTAGAGGACAACGGCAGCGGAATAAAGCCCGAATGGGTTACGCGATTTAACGAGCCATTATCTGGGAAAAATCAGGCTTTCCCCGAGACGCCCTCCGCTGCAAACGGCGAAGTTACTCCGGCAGGTGAGGACAAGGAGCCGCCCCGTCAGGGCTATGCGATAGCCAATGTTCGGGAGAGGCTGTGGTATGCATTCGGGGAACGGGCTTCCTTCCGGGTCGAAAGCACTCTGGGAGAAGGAACGGTTATCGAAATCACGATGGAAGCCACGGAAATGGAGACGTAGAAGATGAAAGTTCTCTTGGTAGATGATAAGGAAAGTGTCGTTCAGGGGATTCGCAAGCATGTTCCGTGGGAGCGTCTGGAGGTATCCGAGGTGGAGACCGCAATGGACGGCAGGGAAGCCTGGGCCAAGCAGCAGTCGTTCCAGGCCGATCTGATCATTACCGATATCCGGATGCCCAATATGGACGGTATTGAATTGATGGAGAGGCTGAAGAATGCCGATAAGCCAATTCGTTATATTGTCCTGAGCGGCTATGAAGAATTTGATTATGCCAAACAGGCACTTGCGCTGGGCGCTTCCGATTATGTTCTCAAACCGGTCAATATTGAGGAGCTGACCGGGATTATCGGCAAAGTGCTGCAGGATTTACGGAGACAGCAAACCCAGGCCGAGCAGAGAATCATTTTCCAGCAAAAAATTAAACGGAGCCTCCCCGCCTTAAGACAGCAATATTTGAATGAAATGATTCATTTCCAACATGACCGGCCGGTTCGCTTCAAGGATAAATGGGAATTCGCAGAAATACCGCTTGAGCCTCACTCGATCGGATTTCTGTGCTTCTCCATAGACGATTTTGCGGAAATTACCCATACCTCCATCGAGGAGGTAGAGTTGTCGCGGTTTATCGTCGAGAACATCGTTGAGGATTGCGTGAAGGAATGGGGGCAGGGAATTGCCTTCTTTCCCGAATGGGACCGATTGGTGCTGTTGGTAAACTATGATTCCATTCTTCTGGAGAAACAGGTTAAGGAGCAGCTTGTCGGCCTGGCCGAGAAATGCCGCCAAGCGGTCGAGCAGAATTCGAAGCTTACGGTTACCGTCGGCGTCAGCTCCTTATGCCGGGAATTGAACCAACTGCCGGAAGCCTTCCGGCAAGCCATGGAGGCGATCGATCATGTCTACTTCTTCGACCGCAATCTGGTCATCCATTATGAAGATCTGATGCACTACCGAACGAACCATACCGACTACCCTTCCTCACGGGAGAAGGAGATCATAGCGATTGTACGGCGGGGGCAAACTGACCAGGTGGAGCACGCGGTCCAGCAATTTATCCGTGAGCTGAAGCCCGAGGAAGGAACGCCTCAGCAATTCCGGTTTGCCTGCTTCCAGCTCGTGACCGCGCTTAGCCGGAACTTGGCCGAGCTCGGGCTGCAGGAAGAGGAACCCGCCGCAGCGTTGAAGCTAAAGTACGAGGCTTGCGAGTCAGCCAATCTGAACGAATTACGCGAACGGATTGTGGAGTGGGTCGCACAGTCGTCACAGCTGGTTAACCAATCGATTCAATCCGGGTCCAAGCATCTCGTGGATCAGGCGAAGGAGTTCATCCAGAGAAATATTCTTCAACCGCTCTCTCTATCTTCTGTAGCGGACTATGTGAAAGTCAGCCCTACTTATTTGAGCGGCTTGTTCAAGAAGGAAACCTCGTCCACCTTCACGGAATATGTGACCGACACGAAAATAGAGAAGGCCAAAGATTGGCTGAAGAATACGGCTATGCCAATCTATGAAATCTCTGAACGGCTGGGCTACTATGACCGCAAATATTTCCGTGAAATTTTCAAGAAAAAAGCGGGAATGACGCCTTCCGAATATAGAGAGTCTGAAACGGGACGGTCTTGGGGGGAAGGTTAAAAATATCCCCCCTCAGGCTGAAAATTGCCTCCCTAACGTGTAACCGAAACAAAATTTATACTGGACATATAGAGGTTCAATGTTAGCCATCAAGGAGGTAAAAGCCATGAATAAGCAGGGGGTTATTAAGCTGACATCCGCCGTTCTGCTGGCTGCGCTAGTGACAACGGCTTGCGGTCAGTCGGAGGATCCGGATAATAACGCTTCGGGGGGAGGTTCCGAGAAAGTTAAACTGACTTTCTGGACCAATGCCCGCCATGACGCGGACCTGATTCAAGACAAAATCAAGCATTTTAACGAAACAAATGACAGCAATATTGAAATCGATTTCCAGATTATGACCGAAAACTATGAGCAGGCTCTGCAAACGGCGATTCAGTCGGACGAGGCTCCGGATATTTTCAATGCGAAAATGAAGCTGAAGTTTGAAGATCTGGTCAAGATGAATGCGATTCAGCCTTTGGACGAGTTCTTGACTCCGGAGATGAAAAGCCGTTTCGGCGAAGAGAATTTACAGATTGACCGGGTCAATTACTTGGAAGGTAAAATCTACAGCCTGCCTAACTATGGATCTACCTTCCGATTGATCTATAACAAAGATTTGTTTGCCAAAGCCGGTTTGACGGAGCCTCCCAAGTCCTTGGATGAGCTGGTCGATTATGCCAAGAAGATTACGGAAGCCGGCAAGGATGAAGGGGCTTACGGATTCGGAATTAATATGAAAAACCCGGCGGCCGCCTTCGAAAGAAGCTTAATTCCGCTCATGCGGATCAATGGCGATGATTATTATGACTGGAAGACCGGCAAATACGATTTTGCCAAAGTAAAACCATATGTGGAAGCGTTTAAGAAAATGGCGGATAACCAAAGCATTCTCCCGGGATTCGAGTCGCTTGACATCGACCCGCTGCGCAATCAGTTTGCTTCCGGTAAAATCGGCATGTACTTCTCACTTTCTGCTGAGCCTGGAGTGTATGATTCCCAATTCCCGACCGAAGTGGACTGGGACGTAGCTCAGGTGCCGACGATTGACGGCAACGAGCCTAAGGGAGCCAACTATATTAATGGCGGCGGCAACTGGCTGTATATGTCCGCTAAGACAAAGCACAAAGAAGCCGCTTGGAAATTCATGGAATATATGTACAGTGACGATGTATTGGTGCCGTATTATGAGCAGGGTAAGGGAATCAGCGTCGTTCCGAGCGTTCTGGAAAAGGCGAAGGAGCCCACGTTGAAGAACTTCAATGGATTTGCCCCGAAAGACGATGCGATCTGGCCGGCTTATGTTACTCATAAAGTGGAAGGGAAGGCATGGCAGAATGTCATTTCGGAATCGATTCTGAACGTCATTCCCCTGGATAAAGCCATTGAAGATTTAACGAAGCAATATAATACGGACCTGGACAACGAGGAGAAGAATGGGAAAGTCAAGAGAGTCATTATTCCGGATTTCGACCCAAGAAGCTCGATTAAGTAAACGGTCCTGCAGCACTTGAGAGAAAGCCGCTCTCCCGATCTATATCATCACTGAGAGCGGCTTTCGCTATGATTCGAACCCGGGGAGGGACGCGAGCGATGAGCGCAATACGCAAGAAATGGAAGGAATACTCCGGACCATATTTAATGATTTTGCCCTGTGTGGTTTTGCTTGCCCTGTTTTCCATTTATCCGCTGGCTTGGGCATTCAAATATATGTTCTATGATTTTGACGGATTTACCGAGGCGACCTTCATCGGCTTCGATAACTTCGTCCGATTGTTTACGCGGGACGCCCAATTTTGGAACTCGGTATGGAATACACTTGTTTATGCAGGCGGCAAGCTGATTGTCACCTTGCCGTTATCCCTGATTCTTGCCGTTATTCTGAATCAGAAAATATTTGCCCGGAATTCTCTGAGGGCGATCTTCTTCATGCCGACTATCATTAGTGCGGCGGTTATATCCCTTGTTTTCTATTTGATGTTCAACTCTTATAACGGAATTATCAACAACACATTGATTTCGCTCGGAATCATTCAGCAGCCGATCGAATGGCTCGGAGTTAAATATTCCATGCTGACGGCCATTATTGTGGCGATTTGGGGGGCAGTCGGAAATTACATGGTTCTGTTCCTGGCCGGGCTGCAGGGAATTCCGAAGGATCTGTATGAAAGCGCCTCTTTGGATGGCGCTACGAAAATTCAACAATTTTTCAAAATCACTATTCCGATGCTCGGTCCGGTCATGCAAATTATAGTCATGTTGGCCATCGTCAATACTCTGAAAGGGTACGAAAGCATTATGGTTCTGACAGCCGGAGGCCCGGCGAGCAAAACAGAAGTGATGTACCTGTACATCTATAAACTGTTCTTCCCGGTATCGGAAGGAGAGCCTGTCGTACAGCAGTACGGATATGGCGCGGCCGCCGGTTTTGTCGCGGCCATGATTGTCGGAGCCATTACCTGTCTTTATTTGTACCTGTCGCGCAAATCTAATAATGAGTATTAAAGGCGGTGATTATATGACTGCAAGAACGGAACGTCTGCCTTCTTCTTTCTCGGTGGGAAAGCTGGTTTCCCGAATAGTGATCTGGGCACTGTTGCTAGTTATGGTTTTGTTTACGCTGTATCCGGTGCTGTTTTCTTTCTTCGGTTCGTTCAAGACGAATTTCGAGCTATTGGGCAGCACTAATATCTTTGCCAAGGAGTGGCACTGGGAGAATTACCTGGAGGCCTGGAACCGGGGGAATTTCGCCCGTTATACCTGGAACAGCATCTTTATTTCGGTGCTCTCCACCGCATTGACCATTCTGGTTTGCTCCATGGGTGCATATGCATTAGGACGCCGGCAATTTCCGGGACGCGGGGCCATTATGGCCATCCTGGCGGCTACCATGTTTATTTCCATTGGTGCCATTACTTTCCGTCCTCTCTATGATATGATGAGAGAGGTGGCGCTTCACAAATCTTTGTGGAGTATCATTCTAATCTTCGTAGGGACTCACTTGCCCTTTAATATTTTCTTGTTGGAGAGGTTTGTCAAATCGATTCCGAGAGAATTGGACGAAGCGGCCACCATTGACGGCTGCGGGTTTTTCGGAATCTATTGGAGGGTCATTCTGCCCCTGCTGCTTCCAGGGCTGGGCGTAGTCGGATTGTTCGCGTTTCGGGATTCCTGGAACCAATATGTGCTTCCGCTGATCTTTACGATGAACACTCCGGATCTGAGACCGCTGACAGTCGGAGTCATCTCTCTGAAATATTCGTCTAACGCAGCGGCCGAATGGCATTTGATGCTGGCGGGATCCATGATTTCAATTATCCCTATCCTTATCGTTTACTTCATGACCAATAAATCGTTCATTGAAGGATTGGCCAGCGGATCGGTCAAAGGATAATAACTCAGCTTTCTCAGCTTGAAATTGCCAAGTAACCCTTGACTTCATTAGGCCATTTGTCCGGCTTACTGCTGAACCGAATCAGTGATTCGGTCTCGCCGATTCAATTGCAGCAGGACGACAGCCGGTTTGAGACGATCCGATTTTCCACGTATGAAATAGAACCGATAGAACCGTTTACCTGGTTATATCTCGATAATTTTCACTCTTCTGACGGTGCCGCTTGACGGTACTGGTGACGCTTTTCCGACTTGGGCGTTTTAACTTGAAAATCTGTCTATCTTCATTTTCTGCTGGTGCCGTGCAAGCAGTCTACTCGCAGAATGGCGCGTCTAACTGGATTTCATACAGTTAGTTTGCTCTTCCGGAGCCAAAAGACGGAAGCTAAGTGGAAAAACTACAGCTAGTTTGTACAAAAAGGCGATTTCAGCAAAACGCCTTCATTCTAAATGTAGTTTTTCCATTTACTTTAATCACTTTCCACCATTCGCTTGAATTTACCTACATAAAATACAGTTAGACGGGAGGACACCACAAGCAATGTTTTTCTATTTGTGTACCGCTTAATCCAAACTTATATTCCGCCAGTCAAATCAAACCTTTAAAATGGATTTTCGCTCTGCGAAAGTTGAGTTAATCACATAAACTATTTATTGAGGAGGTTGTGTGCATGGACTATAACGCGTTGTGGACAAAATTGGAAGTGAAAGTAGACCGAATGATTGCTCAAATCGGGGACAAATCGCCTCACGTAGCGGCAGAGGGCCGCTACGACGACATGCGCCATGATTGGTGGACGTCCGGATTCTGGCCGGGGCTGCTCTGGATAATGTACGACATGACCGGCAAGGAGCATTACCGGGAAGCGGCATGGCCATGGGATGAGCGGATCGAGCAATGCATGATAAGGGAGTCCAATCTGCATCATGACGTAGGGTTCCAGTTCTTGCCCACAGCTGTCGTGAAATTCAAGCTGACCGGCGATACGGATGGCCGCAGGAGAGGGCTGCAGGCGGCAAATTTCCTGGCCGGAAGATTTAATCTGGCCGGCCAGTTCTTGCGGGCCTGGAATCAGGATAAAACCGGCTGGTCGATTATCGATTCCTGCATGAATCTGTCCATTCTGTTCTGGGCCTCCCGGGAAATTGCCGATCCGAGATTCGAACAGATTGCCTGCGCCCATGCGGATACGGTGCTGAAGCATTTTATGAGAGAGGACGGATCTGTCTATCATATTGTCAGCTTTGACCCTGCAAACGGGGATTTTATAGAAGGTCTTGGCGGACAAGGCTATGCCCCGCAATCCGCTTGGAGCCGGGGGCAGGCCTGGGCGCTGTACGGCTTGGCCAATTGTTACCGTTATACGGGGCATAAACGCTATCTGAACGGGGCCAAACGGGTTGCCCATTATTTCCTGGCTTCGCTGGAGGAAGATTATGTCCCGCTGTGGGATTTCCGGGTCGATCAGCCGGAAGGGGAACCGCGGGATACATCGGCGGCCTCCTGCGCGGCTTCGGGGCTGCTGGAAATCGCCAGCCACCTGCCGGAGACAGAGGCCAGGTTGTACAAAGAAACAGCCGAGCGGATCATCCGGTCGTTAACCGAAAATTACGCTTCCTTCGACGACGAAGCGTTCGACCCGATCCTGCGCGAAGGAACCGGCCATCGTCCGGCAAATCAGAATGTAAACGTCGGGTTAATCTACGGGGACTATTTCTATGTGGAAACGCTGGCCAAGCTGAGAGGCTGGCGGCAGCATATTTTCTAATAAGAGAGCAGCTCTTTATGGGCTGCTTTTTTTGCATTTTTCGCAGGAAACTCTCAGCAAATAAATAAACTTATGCTGTTTTTTAAGATTTTTAACAGGGATAGGCTTGACCCGCCTAGAAATAAGATATAGCCGGCTTACGGCGGGATGCAGAGCAGACAGTAGAAAATATCTATGCAGTTGTCCGGCATGGCTGCGGATTGATAAAATGATACCAAAAGGGGGCTCTTTATGAATAGCGACAGGCTGCTCAAGCAAATTGAATTTATCGTCGAAATCGACAAATTAAAAAATGTATACCGGAAGTCCGTTCTGATGGACAAAAGCCGGTTAGAGAATGATGCGGAGCATACTTGGCATCTTTCGGTCATGGCCATTCTTCTGTTAGAGCATGCTAATGAGCCGGACCTGGATCTATTACGTGTGCTCAAAATGCTGCTGATTCACGATTTGGTTGAAATTGACGCGGGGGACACCTTCGCCTATGACGAAAAAGGTCACGAAGATAAATACGAGAGAGAGCTGTCCGCCGCCCGCAGATTGTTCGGCTTATTACCGGAGGATCAGAGGGACGAGTTCTTCGCTCTATGGCGTGAATTTGAAGACCGGCAAAGCCCCGAATCCCAATATGCCGCTGCCTTGGACCGGCTGCAGCCTATGCTTCATAATTACTATACACAGGGATATTCGTGGCAGAAGCACGGAATCACCAGCGATAAAGTGCTGAATTATAACCGGCGTATGCAGCAAGGTTCGGAGGAGCTATGGTCATTCGCGCAACAATTGATTCATTCCGCGGTAGCCAAAGGCTATTTGAAGGAAAAAGAATAAGAAGACCCGGTGCCTGACGGTGCCGGGTTTTTGCATGAACACGGAAGGAAGAGGCTGTTTAATTATTGGCAAGTTGGTTGAACTGGACCGAATAATATTTATCCTTTTATGAAAGGCTAAACATAAGCTTTATTCAGCTCCTTTATTGAACAATATCGAAGAATAGTTGACAAAAGGTGAATGGGCATTTATAATAATCTCGAATTCAAGATATATGAATTGAAGCTTCATGAATTAAAGGTATCATGCTTATTGATTGCCTGATGCAATCGCAAAGCGCCTGTATTCTGCAGCCTTTGCTTGCGAAGATACAAAAACATTTATTAAAGGAGAGATACACAATGTCCAATGTTAAATTAGCTATTATTTATTACAGCTCCACGGGCTCCAACTACAAGATGGCCCGGATGGCGGAAGCAGGGGCGAAAGAAGCGGGCGCGGAGGTTCGGGTGCTGAAGGTTCAAGAGTTGGCTCCGGAAAGTGCCATAGCTTCTAATCCGGCATGGAAAGCGCATGTGGATGCAACCCGAGACGTACCGACGGTATCCTTGGAGGATTTGGAATGGGCAGATGCGATTATTTTCAGCGTGCCGACCCGATTCGGGAACATGGCTGCTCAGATGAAGCAGTTTATCGATCAGACCGGCGGGCTCTGGTTCCATGGCAAGCTGGCCAATAAAGTCGTTAGCGCGATGTCTTCTGCGCAGAATTCGCATGGCGGTCAGGAAGCCACCATTCTTTCCCTCTATACCAGCATGTACCACTGGGGAGCTATCGTAGCTGCACCCGGCTATACGGATCCGGTCATTTTCGCATCCGGAGGCAATCCGTACGGAACGAGCGTAACGATAGATCAGAATGGCAACTTCGTCGAGAACGTGGAAGAAGCTATTAAGCATCAGGCGAAGAGAACCGTTCAGGTAGCCTCCTGGGTTAAGCAAGGTCTGCAATAAGATTTAGCCACATGTAATAAAGAAGCGGGGAACCGCTTCTTTTTTTTGATTATAACGGAAATATTGGCAGATAAGACCTGGCGAATAAATAATAACCGGATGTCAGCATAACCAGGATGAAGTATAATGAGAGGAGTTGATAAAAAGGAGTCTGGGATGATTAACTTGCAAACGCGATCAGACCGTGCCGTCCGATACCGGCTAAAGGCCGGAGCTGAACCCGGCTCGAGAGGAATTTGCAGATAAAATATTGGCTATCCATACATCGTCATAAATCATACTTCCAATAGGATTAAGGAGGAACGTAATGAAACTGCTGGACGGAAAAAATATCGTTATTATGGGTGTCGCCAACGAAAGAAGTCTTGCCTGGGGGATTGCCAAATCGCTGCGGGACGCCGGGGCCAATCTGATTTTTACCAACCGGAAGGAAAGGTCCTATAAGAGGCTGGTTCAATTGTTGGAGAACGAAGGTATTTCACCTCTGGCAACGGTCACTTGCGATGCAGGCGATGATGACAGCCTTAGGCAGGCCTTCCAGGAAATCAGGCGCGAAGCCGGAATCATCCATGGGCTCGTTCATTCCATTGCTTATGCGGATAAAGAAGAATTGCAGGGAGATTATATCGATACTTCCCGCGAGGGCTATTTGCTGGCGCAAAACTCTAGCGCGTATTCGTTAGTTGCGGTTGCGCGCGAAGCCAGACCTCTAATGACGGAAGGCGGCAGTATTGTGACACAGAGCTATATCGGAGCGGAACGGGTCGTTCCAAATTACAACGTGATGGGTGTGGCCAAGGCGGCTTTGGAAGCTAGCGTCCGCTATTTGGCGGAGGACTTGGGCAAATACGGAATCCGCGTGAACGCCGTATCTTCGGGTCCCATCCGCACTTTGGCGGCCAAAGGGGTATCCGGTTTTAACGAAATAATGAAAACAATAGAAGCTAGAGCGCCGCTCCGCAGAAATATTGACCAACAGGAGGTCGGGGATGCCACGATGTTCTTGTTAAGCCACCTGTCCAGAGGAATAACCGGCGAAGTGATTCATGTCGATGCGGGTTATCATATCCTTGGAGTATAAGACCGTCTTGACGCAGGGAAATTGGCAGGCCAGGGTTGTTAATTTGCGAGAAACTCACCCTTCATATATTGTTTCCATCAACAAGGAAGATAGGTAAATTGGTAGGAATCTGATGAAATGAAACTTTACTTGCGGTAAAATCGTTATATCATTGTAGGGTTTTTCTATCGAATACAGACAATCATGAATATAAGCAGAATCCGTGCGAAATATTTTGAACTTGGTAAAGGCTGTTCACGTGCACGTTTCGCATGGTTTTGGTTTGCCCAATACCCGACCAAAGTCCAGATCAGATATCGGACGCTAGTCCGTTCTGCAACTCATGGTTAAGGACTACAATAAAAGTAACATTATAAAAATGATTCGAACCGGACGGAAAGGGTCTGACCGCAAGCCCTCTCCATACCTATATTGATTATGAAGATACGGGTGAGAAATTATGATAGAAGAGAAACAGGTGTATCTCCTTCTCTCGGATACGGGAACGTTATTTACACGGCTGATTAGGCTCTATACCGGAGCCCCTTATAATCATGCCTCCATTGCTTTTGACCGGGAGCTTAACGAAGTCTACAGCTTTGGACGCAAGCGTCCGAGGAATCCTTTCATCGGGGGATTTATTAAGGAAAATATAAACTCCCCGTTATTTCGCAATGCGACATGTGCCATCTATTGCATCAAAGTGGAGAAGTCGGTTTATGAGCGCATGCGCCGTAAAATCCGGGACATCGAACAGAATAAATGCCAATACCGGTATAATCTGCTCGGCCTGTTCGGCATTCTTTTCAAAAGAAAAATACCGCGCAAGAACGCTTATTTTTGCTCGCAGTTTGTTGCCTGGATATTTCAACAGCACGGTGTAGCGCTTGTCGATAAATGCCCGTCGATGACCACTCCATGCGACTTGGAGAAGTCGGAGCTGGTGCATCTGATCTATGCGGGCGAACTATGCCATTACCGTCCGGGCATTCATACGGATACCTCCTTAGGACGTTCCAATACGGTTCTTCCGGCGTAATTAGAACGGTGCGGCTAAACTTGCAGGGAGGAACACCCTATGCTTTCGGACACAATCCTAAAGAAGAATAGAATGATTATCTTCACCGCTATTGCGGCGGGCCTGGGGTGTTAAGCATATGCTGACACCCGTCTTTTATTTGGACGGGCCATTGCAGCAAGTAAGAGTATTTATGGTTAGTCTTGGGACGATTGTATTTCTGCCAAGATGATTCGTGTATAATAGAGCTGTTAAGGTTCGGATGTCCATTTCGCAATATTCCATATCCAAATAAGGGGATTTGCCTTCCATGTTAAATAAAGAACAAATTTCTCAAATTAGAGAACAATCTATCGGATGGGATAGGTTCATGGCCATCCCGCCCGAAATGCTAGAAATAATCTACGAGCTTCGGTTGTTTAAATTGTTCGTTCCGGATGAGCTCGGGGGAAGGATGACCCCTCTGCCGAAGGCGCTTCAATGGTTCGAACAGTGCTCCTGGGCGGACGGGAGTTTCGGCTGGCTGGTTACGATTGGGGCCGGCGGAGGATTTTTTGTCCCGTATATGGACGCATCGACGGCACGCAGACTGTTCTCCGGCCGGGAAGCGGTGGTAGCCGGAAGCGGCTATCCTTCCGGAACCGCCCGGAGGGTAGAAGGCGGGTATGAGGTGAGCGGCCGTTGGCAATATTGCAGCGGTTCCACCCATGCCACCCTGTTCACGGCTAATGCTTATATTACCGACGAGTCGGATTCTTCCGGACAGAAGATGCGTTCCTTTATTTTCCGTCCTGAGCAGGTGGACATTGTAAGAGATTGGACGGCTTTCGGATTGCGGGCAACCGAGAGTCATACCATTACGGTAGACCGGGTGTTTGTTCCCGAGGAAATGACTTTCGATTTGGCCGGGAAGCCGATTCATTATAACGATCCTATCTATAGCTATCCTTTTCTCCCGTTTGCCCAATCTTCGTTCGCGGCCGTAGCCCTTGGCATTGCGAAGCATTTAGTGGAAGAGGCCAGACGGGTGACGGATCACAACCGGGAAGCCTGGGGGGCGACCGGCCGATATTTCTCGGTCCGCAACAAGATCAAGCAGACGGAAGACCGATGGCAAAGAGCGGCGGATGCATTCTACGGCTGCATACAGCAATCCTGGAATAGACATGTGGAAGGCCTTCCTCATACCGAAGAGCAGCAGCAGGAAGTAAGCCGGGTGTGCAAAACGACCGCAAGCATGGCATTAGCGTGCGGACAGGCCCTATTTCCCTATATGGGGATTCGCTCCGTTATGGAGGATGCACCCATCAATCGAATCTGGAGAGATTTGCAAACCGCTTGCCAGCATTCGCTGCTCGTTTCATTTGATGATTAGATGAAATAGAGGGCTCTACTCCACGGCGGGTTTGTGTAATGCCGCGAAGAAGAGATATACTTAAAGTGAACCAATTATGGGGCAACAATTCCAAAAGCGAGGAGAGACAGACATGAATCATTCCAATGCTCAAGAAACTGTTTATGTCAGCACCTTCACCGATGGAATTTTGGATCCGGCCAAGCCGATGCTGGGACCGGTCCGGGACGGCGGGCATATTGTGGCCAACACGACTCCCGGATGCTGGGGGCCTATGATTACACCGAAGCTTCGCGGCGGGCATGAAGTGACTCAACCGGTGTATGTCGAAGGGGCAGAGGTTGGCGACGCCATTGCGATTCACATCAAGTCGATTCGCGTTACTTCCTTGGCCACTGCATCGGGTAACGACAAGACCGTAGAAGGACGGTTCCTGGGCGACCCGTTCGTAGCCGCCAAGTGTCCGGATTGCGGGACCTTCTATCCCGAGACACGCATTGAAGGGATAGGTCCGGAGGCTATTCGCTGCGCTCAGTGCGGAGCGGATGTTACGCCATTTGTCTTCACTAACGGGTATACGATGGGCTTTGACCAAAGCCGCGAGTTCGGGGTTACCCTTCCGAAAGAGGCGGCCGAACGAATTGCACAGGATGGGCGGCGATATATGGCCACACCGGGAGGTTCGTGCCAGAACCCGATCGTGACGTTCGCCCCGCACGATATTGTCGGAGCCATTGCGAGGGTCCGTCCTTTCCTGGGACAATTGGGGACAACGCCTGCCCGTCCCTTCCCGGATTCGCATAATGCGGGAGATTTCGGCTCGTTTCTGCTCGGAGCTCCGCATGATTATGCGATGACCAGGGAGCAGCTGGAGGACCGGACAGACGGACATATGGACATTAATCGCGTACGCGAGAATGCGACGTTAATTTGTCCGGTTAAGGTGCCCGGAGGCGGAATTTATCTGGGGGATATGCATGCGATGCAGGGAGACGGGGAAATTGCGGGGCATACGACGGACGTGTCCGGAATCGTCACACTGCAGGTTCGTGTGATCAAAGGCTTGAAGATCGATGGCCCCGTTCTTCTTCCGGTGGAGGAGGATCTTCCATATTTGGCCCGCCCCTATACGCCGGAAGAGAAGAGCCGGGCGCTGCAATTAGCGCAAAGCTGGGGCTTGGACCGGATTGAGGAGACGGCGCCTATTTCGTTCGTCGGTACGGGCGCCAACCTGAATGAAGCGACGGACAACGGCTTGAAGCGGGCGGCCGATACGCTGGGTATTACGGTGCCGGAAGTGTTGAATCGCGCCACCATCACAGGGGCCATTCAAATCGGCCGTCATCCCGGCGTCGTGACGGTCACTTTCCTGGCTCCCATCCCGCTGCTGGAAAAAGCCGGACTGGCAGAAGTAGTTCTCCAGCATTATCGTCTCTCTTCTTAATAATATTTGAAGTAGCAGTCTCAAAAGTAGTTTCCAAACTACCGAGAAACGGCCTGAACCGACAAGCGATAAGCTTTCGGAAAAAAAGAGCGAGGCTGGTGGTCAGTTTTCCACTCACACTCGCTCTTATTCTTTCACGGTGACGCTCGTCTTTCCCGGATCCGTAAGGACGTCGCAAAGACGAGCAAAAGTACATTCAAATCCGACCGTTTTCCGCAAAGAGAGCGAAAGACGCTCAAAAGTGCAGGTCTTTTTGGCAAAATGGGGCGAATTCGCAAAAATCGCTCTAAAGACCTGCACTATTGCTTTAGATTTAAGCATGTTGCGCCTTTTCCCCAAAAAGACCTGCAGTTTCGCTCTAGAATTTGGTACGGTGCAGCTTTTTTCCAGAAAAGACCTGGACAATCATCTGTCTTTTGCACTATCCGGCGGGGATTGGGCTGTCTACAAGACAAATCCGGTTAAACTGTTCTTTTCAGCAGGGCGGTTAACCGGTCGTCCCTCTTGTATTGGCAGCGATTCGGCGCACCTTCCGCACGGTATAGTTCCAGTTGGCTTAAATTCATAACAATGGAATACAAGGTTCCGAACTGATGCTCCTTCAAATTCAGGCATACATGCCCCTTCGTATCCGATAGAATCCGGATAGCATCCTCGACTCCCGGCTGGGGAAGAAGCCTCAATTGCTGCTGAATGGCAGCATATCTTTCCGTTGTTTTACTCCAGGCCTCCGGTTGCGAGCCGGTAATGCCGGTCATCTCCGGATGGAGATGATGATTGGTGCAAATAAGCGAATTTCCGCCCGCTTCGGGCCTACGGACACGGATTCGTTCCGGTGAAGCTTCCACTACGGCCATATTCCCGGTTGAATCGGCCAGCAAGTAATTGCAGCAGAGGGAAGCGGGAAACCCGGACAGGACCCGAACCGCTTCGTCCACCGTACGGCAGTGCTCCAATACATAACGGGTGGCAAAGTAAAAGTGGACACCGGGCTGGCGGAGAGGGCTCGGTACAAGCGTGATGGCTACAGCCAGTCCATGCTCGTTCATGCCATCCACTTTGCCGATAAAAACGTCTGAATGGCCAATATACCGGAAGCGGCCATTGGGGCTCACCAGCGAGCTGTCCGTATATTTCTTGACATCAAGAAGCATGTCGTAGTTCCTTCCGACGATCATATCGCTGCCGTTCCATACGGCAAAAATACTGCATTGAGGAGATTGCCCGAAGAGGCCTACCGTCAGCAGGAAAGAGCTTACTTGCTCGAAGGAAGCCGCACAGCCGTCTGCAAACCCTTGAATTTCCGCAATCGCTCCTGGATAATAAGCCTTCAGTATCGTGCTGCTTTCCTCTCCGAATGCCAGCTTCTCCGGCGAAACCTCGGGAAAGCGGAATCCGTTCTTGTGCAGCAGGCTTCCATAGCGATAGCCCATTTCATAATAATCTCCGCGTAATCTGGAATGATACATTTTACAATTTTACCCCTTTCGATCAGGTTAGGGCACAATCAGAGTGGGACCGGCTCCCCTACCATAAAACATTGACACAAACCGGCCTCATGCATAATAATAAACCCTCCGGCAGCCGGAGGGTCAATCGCTGTTGACAGGAATATAGAGCCTGGTTACGAAGGAAAGGGGGCTAAGCTGAAGGTTCGGCTTGATGCAGCGGAAATCGCGGCTGTTTCTCAAAGGAGGGAGCAGCCCGGTAATATACATTTCGAACGGGCGTCCCACGATGGTGTATCCGTTGGACCGGATATAATCGATCAGCTTGGCGTAACCGAAGGGGTGCTCGGAATACGGACCTTTGATCTCAACGCCGACATGCTTGCCTCCTTTCATGCTTCGGGTTCCGGGCAGCCCGGAGAAGGAATGCTGAACGGCGAGGCCAACCTCCAACTCCGTACAAGCCGGATCTATTTCATCATCATGGAATATCGTCATGAGCCTGGCATCATCTTCCACTTCGAGCTTCAGAGCGTATAATCTTTCCAACAGGGTTCGGACAAGATCATCGATACCGGAAATTGGAACAGCTTCACGGATGCTGTAAATCCATGTGTCCTTCCTCATTTCTTCAAAGCAATCGGAAATCGTCGAAACCGGCATAAGCGGCTTGTTGGTTTCCAGCTCGTTCAATAAGGACAAGATGTTATTCTTCGTTTGCCTAAGCTCCTCGATGCTTCGCTCGACCTCGTGAATACTTTCGGTCAGAATCGTTTTCGATGTCACCGGGTTGTCGGCGTTGAGCCATTCGGCGATCCTGTTCAGCGGCAATCGGCAATCCTTCAGGCGCCGGATCTGCAGGGCCGTTCGAATTTGCCCGTAATCATAATAACGGTAGCCCGTCTCCGGATCGATACGGGCGGGCTTTAATAATCCGACTTCGTCATAATGATGAAGGGTCTTGACCGACATGCCGCAAATTCGGGAAAACTGGCCGACAGAGTACATATAGGGCTTCCTTTCTTCATTAAAATCGAGACAACGGACAAGATGACAGCAATCGTTGTTTATTTTCGGCGTATCTGCAGATAGACCACCGTCAGAAGGCTTAAAGCCAATGTATACAGCGAAGGCCAGACCAGCTTGGCAATAGCCGGCGCTTCGCCCAAAGCGTCGAAATTCATCAAGGTGTCGATGATAGGTGAAGCCGGCGGAACTACCCACAATAACCAGCGGAGGGTCGAAGGCAGCCATTCGGCCAGACCGGGTGCGGCCAGCGACAAGGTCAACGCAAGCACCAACCCGCCGAGCTTGGAGATAAGCTGGCTGCCGATCTTGGAACAGAACAGGGCCGTCAGCACAATCGCCATCCAGGTGAACAGCAGATGACCGTACAGGGAGACTGCAATCTCAATCGCCGTCGGCCGGCGGTCGAAGCCCCCGCAGACGATAGGATACAGTACTGCGACCAGCGTTAAGGGCATGGCCGCCGCCCATACGGCAGCCATCCGGCTGGTATGATAACGGATTCCGCTGCGGGAATGCACCAAGGTCAACTGCTGTTGGACCGGGGGCTCCGCCGAATAGAAGTTAAAAGCCAGCCAAGCGGCCACCAAAAACAAGCAGACGGAAGTGCTGGCATAGCTGCTCATGACCGGATTAGGAATCATGGAATAAATCCAGGCAATAAAGATGAGATATAAGGTCATCGGAGCAAAGTAACGGTAGCTTCGGGCAAAAAGCTGCAGTTGGTAACGAATCAAGGCCAGCATCGGGCTCATGGACGATCCCCTCCCGACTCCCGGCTTACGGTTACGATCGACCCGCCTCTGTCCAGCAGCTCCCTCAGCAAGGAATCGCTGTATCCGGCATCTACTTTGAGTTCAATGCCGTTCTCTCCCTCGGCTACTTCCAGGACCCCGGGTCTGCCGGACCAGCCTTCGAGTTCACCGAATCCGATCTGTCTGACTATAATATAGACAACTGAGGAAAGCTCTTCCTTGGAAGGATTCGTTTCGATGCGGGTCTGATGAATCCGGATCGTCCGGTCTGCGAGCTTCTCCCAGAGGATCGCTTCATGACAAGCGAACAGGAGAGTAACTCCTTGTGCCTTCAACTGAAGGAACATCTCCAGCAAATCGTTCTCGGAATCCTCGTCCAAGCCGGATAAAGGCTCGTCCATTATAAGCAGCTCCGGGTTCTCCAGTACGGCCTGAACGATGGCCAGCTTTTGCAGCATTCCTTTGGAAAAATATCGTATCCAGGTGCGTCCCGCATTCTCCAGACGGGCTCTCTGCAGCAGCCCGGGAATTGTGCGCCGCAGGAGGGCTTTGTCCATCCCTCTTATTTGTCCCATATGCATTAAATATTCAAATGCGTTAAAAGGCAGCTTCGGAAAACGGTCAGGCACCCAGCCGATGACCGGCTTCGGGTTGCTGAAATAACGGACTTTGCCCTCTGTAGGAGAGGAGAGACCGGCAATCAGACGCAGCAAGGTGCTTTTGCCCGAACCGTTCGGGCCAATTACGGCCAGCGACTGCCCTTTATAGACGGATAAATTCATCTTGTCCAGAATCGGCTTTGAACCGAAGCGCATACTGACTTGCTCCAATTGAACTAGCAGCTCCATTAAATTCCGTGCCTCCAAATTGATGGTGTGATATTCAAATGATTTCGGATTGGGTTTCAAACGGCAACGATTTAAGCCGTTTCCGGCCGCCACTAGTATTTTACAGGATTGGGCGGAGGAAGTCATTCCGCCTGCCGAACAATTTGTCATGAAATTACTGTGTTGACACCTGATTCCAGCGGTGATAAGATATCGTTAACTATATATCCGACTAAATAAATGGGATTAGTTGGTCGACCGGACCTCCGGAGACACAGCCCGAATGTGACGTGTAGTGGTGTGTGTCTTTTTTGTTATATATTTGTCAACACGGAACGAAGATGGAAGCTTGAAGAGATCAGAGGATAATCGTATGCGGGATATCCCGAGCTTGGCGTGAATGCTTCAACCATCACCGGATTTTAAGAGAAGACAGCGGGAAGTCGGCTTCTCGATGTAAAAATGAAGGAGGAGGGAGAACGGTGACGAAACCGTTACAAATCGATGAGGTATGGGCAAATCGAATTATAGCCAGTGTGAGCGGGCTGGAGTATGGATGTGTGCAAATCATAGTCCATGATGGGAAGATTGTGCAGATCGAACGAACCGAGCGCAAGCGGTTTGATTCCAATCCTTCCCATTCCGGAGAACGGAAATCGGGAAATTCAAGCAAGGGCAATGCCAGGCCTAAATCATGAAGCCACTTTCATTTGCAAAAGGACGCTGTCAGGCGTCTTTTTTTGTTTCATGTCCTAACCAATAGAAAGAGCCGATTCGGGAATACAATAGCCGCCGGAGAGTGCACTCGGCGTGCAGCTCATCCAGCGGCCGGATTTGGAGCTTGATTCCTTCCAGCGTGCCATGCTTGCTTCTACTCCTTAATGGCCCCCAGAACGACTCCCTTGACAAAATATTTCTGAAGGAACGGATAGACGGCCAGAATAGGGAGGGCGCCGATAAAGATTTGCGCCGCCTTGACGGTTTTGTTGGAGATGTTCTCCAGGTCCCGGCCCGCCGAGGAAAGCTGGGAGGTATCGATTTGCACCAAGATCGTCTGCAGGAATGTCGAGAGCGGATACTTCTCTGCTTTCGTAATGTAAATCAGTCCGTCAAACCAGGAGTTCCAATGGTGCACCATCGTAAACAGCGACAGGGTCGCCACCGCCGGCATGGAGATAGGCAGAAAAATCGTGAATAAAATGCGAAACTGACCCGCGCCGTCCATCAGTGCGGCTTCTTCCAATTCCTTCGGAACATTGCGAAAGAAGCTCATCATGAGAATCAGCAGCCAGACATTAACCGCTGACGGCAGGATCAAGGCCCAGATGGAATTCATCAGCCCCAGCTTCTGCACCACGATATAAGTAGGGATCAGCCCTCCGCTAAATAGCAGCGTGATGATGAAGAACCAGGAATAGTACGTTCTGGAACGAAAGACACTGGCCGTTCTGGATAAGGGATAGGCCGCCAGGAAGATGATCAGCATCCCGAAAACAGTACCCAGGAACGTTCTCTGAAAGGCGATGGACAGCGCTTGCAGAAAATCCGGGTTCGCCAAAGTTTTTTGATACGCATCGAATGTAAAGTCAATCGGAATCAATCCGACCCGGTTGGCGTTTGCCGGAGCTCTTCCGCTTAAGGACAAAGCCAGCGTATGCCACAGCGGCAGCATGCACAAGACAGCCGTGCCTAACAGCAGCAGATGGTTGAAGAAGCTGAAGAAGCGATAGGGCCATGTTTTGTAGTACATGATTTCACCTCCTAGAAAATACGGTAATCGGCAACCTTGTGCGCGATTCGGTATACGATAACGACCAGAATCAGGCTGACGACTGATTTGAATAACCCGATCGCCGTAGAGAAGCTCATCTGCTGATCCAGAATTCCGACCCGGTAGACAAAAGTGTCGATAATGTCCCCTTTGTCATACACCATGGGATTGTACAGGTTGAAAATCTGGTCAAACCCGGCGCTTAATATGTTGCTGAGCTCCAAGGTGGTACAGACAACGATGATCGGCACCAGAGCGGGCAGCGTAATATAGATCGTTTGCTGCCAGCGGTTGGCCCCGTCCACCTCGGCCGCCTCATAGAGATTGGGATTGATGCCGGCCAGTGCGGCCAAGTAAATAATCGTGCCGTATCCGAATTCCTTCCAGATATGACTAGTTACGACCGTAAACCGGAACCAGTCTCCGTCGCCGAGGAAGAAAATCGGATCAATGCCGAACCAGCCTTGCAGCACCCGGTTCACCAGTCCGGACTGCGGGGACAGCAAATCGACCAGAATCCCGCCAAGAATGACCCAGGACAGAAAGTGGGGCAAATAGACAAGCGTCTGCACGGTTCTCTTGAACGCCATCTTCCGAATTTCATTCAATAGGAGAGCAAAGCTGACGGGAACGATAATTATAAAGACGATTTTCAACGTAGCGATGATAAACGTGTTCCAGATGACTTGGCTGCTGTCGGTTCTGGTGAACATGGAGCGGAAATGCTCCAGCCCGACCCAATCGGAATGCAGAAAGCCGGTCCAGGGCTTATAGTTTTGGAACGCCATCACTACGCCGAACATCGGCAAATAGTTGAATAGAAAAGCGAGGATGACTGCGGGCAGCAGCATAAGGTGAAAAGGCCACGTCTCCCGCAGGAGCTTCCTCTTGCCCCTTTGAACAGCGGTTTCTGTTGGCGGAGAACTTCGTTTGAGATGCGAATCCATGGGCAAACCATCCTTTATCCGAGTGATAGTTCACATTTTAGCACGTCCCTTTTCAAACCTATATAACCCATCCTTAACCTGGCATATTGTTTTATTAACCGGCAGCCAAGCTCAATAACGCAATTCGTTCCATCTTTTTTCCTCCGCCCCCGGGCCTTGTCCCCAGCCCTTCCTTTCGTTCAAAGAAGCTTTGCCCCTGGATCGGGTCTCTTATTAACTTCATGCAAAAACAGGGCTGTAAGCCACTGGTTCATACCTTGTTCGCAACATCTGACCGTTATCCCCTCAGCTCATTAATCCCGATACGAAGCTGGCAACCGCTTGATCCGGCAGCAGGCAAATGTTAACCAACCGTTAAGGAACGCACCAAATCTTTATAAAACCATATCCCGTTGTTAATAATAGATTATTTCTTCTCTCGGAAAATGAGGTTAGGATTAATGAAGAAGCTTCTAATCATAGATTGGGGGAGAAGGAATGACTAATCACGTTCGCAAAGGTTCACTGCTCGCCATAGCCGGACTGCTGGCATCGGTCGCAGTGACGGGGTGCACGGGGGGAGATTCTTCGGCCGGAGGCGGCGATCCCGGAGGAGGATCGGACAAGCCGCAGGAAGCCGGTCTGCAGCTCGTCGACGGGAAGTATGACCCGCCCGTAACGATAACGACCGTCAGGCGGATTGTCTCCGCTGCTGAATTCAAGAACGGCGAAACGATGGATGATAACGTTCATTACCGGTGGGCCAAGGATAAGCTGGGGATTGAAATCAAGAACTTGTGGTCTGTGAAGGATACTAACGGGGCCTACGCCACCAAGCTGAAGCTTGCCTTATCCTCTAATGAAGAGATGCCCGATGTGCTGTTCGCCAGCGGTTCGGTGGCACAGATGCTGATCGACTCCGGCAAGTTTATGGACGTTGGAGAGCTATTTGACAAATATGCGGGGGAAACCTGGAAGAAGGCTATGAACGAGGATCCTTCCGTATGGTATGAATTCACCCGGGACGGCAAGCGCTACGGGATCCCGAATCTGGATTACGATTACAACAATGATCCTGTCTTGTGGGTGCGCGGCGACTGGATGGAAAAATTTAACTTGGAAGCGCCAACAACGCTGGAGGACTATGAGAAAATGCTGGAGGCCTTCACGAACGGCGACCCGGATGGAGACGGACAGAAGAACACGTATGGAGTTTCCACCGGACTCAAGGACTCGTACAGCGACTCCTTCGGATTGGGCTGGGTGTTCGGAGCTTATGGCACTATGCCCGGTTTCTGGCTGAAGCAGGAAGACGGCTCGATAGGCTACGGCTCCGTTCAGCCGGAAATCAAGCAAGGGCTGCAGAAGCTGAAGGATTGGGTACAAAAAGGATATATCCCGCAGGAAGCCGGGATATGGGATGCCGCCAAAGCCGGATCGTTCATGTCGGCCGGCAGCGCGGGCACCTTCTCCGGTCCATACTGGTCGGAAGCTTATCCGATGGGGGATCTGGAGAAGAACAATCCGGAAGCCGAGCTGGTCACCTTCCCGCTGCCGGTAGGGCCGGACGGCAAAAGCATGCATTACGGAAGGCATCCGTACAACGGAGCGATATTCATCAATAAAAAGATGAAGAACCCGGAAATCTTCTTCACGTATGCCAACTACTTGTTCGATCATGTTGCCGATCCGAAGCCGGGCAGCGAGTTCGAGAACGGTTGGGCCAAAGGATACGACTGGGATATCGTGGACGGCGAGGTGACGTACGATCTGGCGAAAATTCCGGGAGGCGGCGTTCGCGTGTTTTTCTACAGCTTGCTGGAGCATGGTCCGAGAATTCCATCGCAGAATCTGCAGGCACTGGTGAAAATCGCGGAGTCCGGCAAAGCGGAAACGCCGTATGAGAAAATCTGGGGCGGCTTCGTGCCTCCGATCGAGCTGCAATCCGCCACCGATGTCTGGGACTCGCGGGAGTTTTCGGTCAAGAGCGAGTTCACAGGCGGAACAACTCCTACTATGGAAACCAAATGGGATTATTTGAAGAAGCTGGAGATGGAGAAGTTCAGCAAAATCATTTTCGGCAATGATCCGGTAGAGTCGTTCGATGCTTTCGTTGAAGAGTGGAAGGCGCAGGGAGGGGAACAAATTACGAAGGAAGTGAATGAGTGGTACCAAAGCGTTTCGCGATAAACCGCCTTGGCACAAAACTTGGTATACGGCCGGGAAGGGCTATGTTACTGTTATTCTACAGATAACACTTCACTCAGGGCGCGTGATGAAAACGATGATACAAAAGCTGAACAGCTTCTCCAAGGTCGTCATTCTTATCTTTGGACTGCTTCTGTTAATGATGCTCCTGTTCACGATCTATAACCAAACTACGGTGAAGGTGATCAAGAGCGAAATCGAGGCCGCCAATTTGAACAAGCTGCTTTTTCTGAAAAGCCAGCTCGAAGAGAAATTAAGCCAGATTTCCATCAATTCGATTACGCTGGCGAATGATCCGGCAATCCGCGAGCTGGAGTATCAGCAGCAGTCGGGGGACCCGTATGACCGGCAGAAGCTGACGAACATGATCCTGGATCATATTTCGCTGCAATCCGGGATTACGGGCTGGAGGACGGAAATTACCGTCTATTCCCGTCTATCGCAAGAGGTGATCTCCACCTCCAGCAAAACCTTCAGCTATGTAGATTCCGAGCTCATAAGCGGAATTAGCAGAGGCTGGCAATATGTGAAGGGGCAGGGGGATGAACCGGCGAAATTCGTCTGGTTCTCCCTCACTCCCGCCACGGCCTACGAAGAGCCGGAATCCGCGAGATTAATCGTCAAGACGGCCTTCGAAGCATCGCATCTGCAGACGCTGCTGGACCAGTACAAGGCGGATGGTCAAGGTGACCCTCTGCTGTACAGCCCCGAATTCGGAGTGATCGGCAACCGGACGCTGGATGAGGCTTATGCCGGAGGCGTCGTCGATTATTTACATACGGTGCCTCTCGGGATCGGGAAGAATATATCGCTGCAGCTTGCCGACCAGCAATACTTGCTCAGCTTCGTTCCTTTATATGGAGTGGACTGGTATTTGGTAGATTCCATTCCGGTCGATCAGATTTTATCTCCGGTGACCAAGGCCCGTGATTTATTTTACACGTTTACCCTTATCCTGCTCGGGTTCGGAGTGGTCGCCTCTTACATTCTGTACCGGCAGCTTCAGGTGCCTATCCGGATGCTGGTCAAGAATATGCAGAGAATCAAGAGAGGGGATTATTCCTCCCGGATCCGGCTGGAAGGGGCCAGCGAATTTTCGTTTTTGTTCCAGCGTTTTAACGAGATGGCGCAAGAGATCGAAGATCTGATGACGAAGCTCGATGAAGAGAGAGTCCGCTCCAGAGAAGCGGTATTGAAGCAGCTGCAATCGCAGATCAATCCTCATTTTCTGTACAATTGCCTGTTCTTCATCAAAAATATGGCCCGTCTGGGGGACGAAGAGGCCGTTGCAGCCATGGCTTTGAATCTGGGGGAATATTTCCGCTATACCACGAGATTGGGAAAACAAACGGCTCAGCTGGAAGAGGAGCTAAACGTGATCGTGAACTATCTGGAAATCCAGAACCTGCGCACTAATCGGATGACCTATCAGATCGATGTTCCGGACTCTTTAATGAGGATTGTCATTCCAAGGCTGATCCTGCAGCCCATCATCGAGAATGCCGTCATTCACGGAATTGAGCCGAAGGAAGGGAGAGGCTGCATTTCGATTATCGGTCGCTCCGAGGGGAATCGCTCCCTGATCATTATAGAAGATAACGGTGTCGGTATGGATGACGCCCGCCTGGAGGAGCTGCGGGAGCGATTGGGACGCAGCGAGAACACAGATAATGGATCATTCGGGCTGTGGAACGTCAATCGGCGGCTGCAATTGATGTTCAGCGAAGGCTCCGGCCTGCAGGTCAAGCAAGGAAAGAACGGAGGAACGACTGTCGTCGTCGTCCTGGAGAGGAAAGGGGAGGAGAAGGATGTTCCGGATCTTGATCGTAGATGACGAACGCTCCGTCGTCGACGCGATTGCACAGACGACCCCCTGGTCGGAGCTGGATATCGAGGAAGTATTCTGTGCGTATTCTGCCAAGGAGGCTCTGAACATCGTCGGACAGCAATTCATCGATATCGTCCTGACCGATATCCGCATGCCGGGAATGGACGGCATCGAGCTGATCGAGACGATCCGTACCTATTCGAACCGGATCCAGTTCATCCTGCTGACCGGCCATGCCGAGTTTGAGTATGCCCAGCAGGCCCTTCGCCTGCGTGCGGCCGACTATTTGCTCAAGCCGGTTCGCGACGAATGGCTTGCGAACGCGGTCCGCAAGCTGACGTCCTCCATGCGGAAGGAATGGAATGAGATCACCTCTCAGCGGACAACGGTTCAATATTTGCAGAAGCATCTGCCCACCCTGAGGTCGGATCTGCTGCGCAATATGCTGGAGGGAAGCCAGACAGCCTCCGAGCTGAATGAAAAATGCGCGCTTCTCGAGCTGCCCTATGAGGAAGGAGATGTGGTCTATCCGGCGGTTATCCGCTTGGAGCGCCGCACCCCCGGGCACAGCAAGCGCTCATTGCTGGAATATTCCATCATGAATATCGCCGAAGAAGTGCTGGGCCCTATGTATCATCTATGGTCATGCAAGGATATTCACAATTATTTGGTTCTTATTCTGAAGCCGAGGGAAAGGGTGCCCGATGGGCGTCAAGAAGAATCGGTCTCCCGGCTGCTGAGCCAATTGCAGCATCTGGTCCTGCACTATCTGAAAGAAAATCTGTCGGTCGTCTACGGGAAATGCGTCTCCTTCCCATTCGATCTGATGACGGTGTATGAATCAGCGGTGCAAACCTTAAGAAGAAGGATAGGGGATGATACCGGACTGCTCCTGACGGCCGGACAATCCGAGACCGCCTCCGTGCTGAGTGCGGCTTCCGTCCTGCAGGCCCCGCCGTCGATTTCTCATTTGTTCGTAGCCGGTTTCTGGGAAGAGGCCAAGGCCAAGCTGCAAAGCGTCTTTACCGAACTCGAAGCGACAACGCGGGATTCGCCGATTCATGCCGATTATTTGTCCGAGATCTATCATACGGTGCTATCCGCATGCTTTCATTACGCGCATACGAACGGACAGACGGTGGCCCAGGCGCTGAATTGCGAAGGGGATCAGCGGTTCTACCATTCTCCCGAATTGATGCAGTCGGTCTCCCTGCTCAAGGAATGGTCCTTCGAGGTTTGCCGAAGGCTATCCCTGTCGAATCAGGTGGAAATTCAGGATGTCAGAAAAACACTCATTGAGCAAATCCAGGAATACATCCATTCGAATCTGGCGGAGGATGTCTCGCTGCAAACGCTTGCAACTCACGTGGATATGCATCCCGTCTATTTGTCCAAGGTTTACAAGCTGGAAACCGGGGAAGGGCTTAAGGATTACTTGTCTCGCGTGCGGATGGAGAGGGCGGTTCACTTGCTGCTGAATACGGATTTGAAAGTTTACGAGATTACCAGCCAAGTCGGTTATTTAAATACGGCTTATTTTATAAAAGTGTTCAAGAAAGCTTTTGGCGTTACTCCGCAGGAGTATCGTGACCAAAATAGCGACAATGGGGGAGTAGGACATGTCAGAAATTCAACTGAATATCGACCGGCCGCTTGGGCCCGTCAAACCGATTCACGGGGTCAATAACGGGCCGGTGACTTACGGCTCGCTGGTCGATGTTTCCGATTATTTCGTATCTATGGGGGTTCCGCTGGTCAGGCTGCATGATCCGAATTGGCCGCACCCCCGCGAGGTCGATATCCATATCGTCTTCCCGGATTTCTCGAAGGACCCGGCCGATCCAGACAGCTACAATTTCTCACAGACCGATGAATATCTTCGTACGGTCGCCGCCACCGGAGCGAAAATTGTCTACCGCTTGGGGGAAAGCATCGAGCATACCGAGAAGAAATATTTCGTTCACCCTCCTGAAAATTACGAAAAATGGGCGCAAATTTGCATCGGAATCATCCGCCATTATAACGAGGGCTGGGCTGACGGTTTTCATTACGGTATCGAATACTGGGAGATATGGAATGAGCCGGACTACAGCGTAAGGATGTGGTCGGGCACTCACGAGCAATATTACTCGCTCTATGAAACGGCAGCGACGGCAATCAAGCGCTACGATCCTTCTCTTAAGGTGGGAGGACCTGCCGTAGCCAGGCCAACCGCCGACTTTGTTCCTGAATTTCTTGAGCACTGCCGGGAGAAGCGGGTGCCGCTCGACTTTTTCTCCTGGCATACGTATACCGCCGATCCGCAAGTTATTGCCGGCCGGGCCCTTCATGTCCGGGCCATGCTGGATCAGTACGGCTTCAAGGATACGGAAAGCCATCTCAATGAATGGAACTATTTTGTTGCCGATTTCGGTACCATATGGCAAAAAGGCAATGAATATTTGCGTGCAGATACTTTCAATCGGCAGAAAGGGGAGGAAGGGGCCTCCTTCGCCGCCTATATCCTTACTTTATTGCAGGACCTTCCGGTGGATGCGGCCAACTATTACGACGGTCAGCCGACTGCCCTGTTCTGCGGCCTGTTCGATTATCACGGCGTTCCGCAGAAGACGTACTACACCTTCCAGGCTTTCGAAAGCTTGCGGCGGCATAATGTACGCCTTCACTGCGAGCTGCCGGAGGATGCCAATGGACTGTCGTGTCTGGCGGCCAAGGAGGAGAATGGACCGGTCGCGGCTTTGCTCGCTAATTTCCATAACGAGGACCGTGCAGTAAACTTGCGTCTGAATGGGTTAGCCGATTCCGGAGCCACATATGAGCGAATTCAAATTTATTCAATCGACAAAGAAAGGAATCTGGAGCTTATTCAAGAGAATCAGCTTTCTTCCGCCGAATGGAAACTGGAGCTGCAGAAATATTCCGTGCTCTATGTGAGAGTCCTCCCATGAACAAACCGAAGGTATTAATCGGTGCCGTCATTCAAGAGAGCAATACGTTCAGTCCCGCCAGAAGCACCATGGACGATTTCCGCCGGCATCGGCTGCAGTTTGGTGAAGACATTCTTCGGGCAAGGACGGAAAATGAGCTGAGCGGATTTATGCGCGCCGCCTCTGCCGAGGGAATTGAGGTCATTCCGACGATGGCCGCCAATGCGGTCTCGTCCGGAGTATTTACGGCAGATGCTCTGGAGGAATTGAAGGAAACGCTGCTTCGGGAGCTTCAATCCCATTCCGGGTACAGCGGTGTGTATTTTGCGATGCATGGTGCGATGGTGGCCGATGGTTGCGATGATGTGGAAGGCTGCTTAATGGAAATGATTCGGGGAGTTATTGGAGACGTTCCCTTCGTCGTCTCCCTGGATTTGCATGCCAACGTAACGGCGAAAATGGCCTCCCTGGCGGACGGAATCGTAGGGTTTCGCACCTATCCCCATACTGATTTTGTCTCCACGGGCATGCGCTCCGCCTCTCTGTTGTTCTCCATGCTGCGAAGCGGGAGGAAGCCGGCGGTACGCATACGGAAGATCCCGATGATCGTTCCTGCCGAGAACAGCCAAAGCTCTCACGGTCCATTCGCCGAGCTGTGGCAAGCAGTGGAGGAGGGGGAGCGGCGGGGGAACTCCCGGGTGACCTCCCTGTTTCCCGTCCAGCCGTGGCTCGATATCGAAGAGATGGGCTGTGCGGTCGTCACAGTCCATGAGGATGGGAAAGCGGCAGAGAGGGAGGCGGAGCGGCTGGCCGATCTGTTCTGGCAGAAGCGTCACGAGTTCCAGATCCGGCTTCACTCGGTGCGAGAAATCGTGGAGCTGGCCTCCGGGCGGCAAGCGGGCGACGGGCCCTTCGTCATTTCGGATTCCGCGGACAGTCCTGGAGCGGGTTCGACCGGGGACAGCAATTTCGTTCTCCGGGAGCTGTTGAGCTGCGGGGCGCATCTAAGCTACAGCATCTTGCTGACAATTGTCGATGCGCCGGCCGTGGCTCGGGCTGCTGCCGCGGGAGAAGGCCGGTCCGTAGAGGTAGACGTCGGCTATTCCATCTGTCCGGACGGTGAACCGCTGCGGGTCTGCGGCCGGGTCAGGCATATTGGCGACGGGCGCTTTACTTTGGCCGGGGGCTATGCCAAGGGGACGGAAGCGAATATGGGCCGCTGCGTCGTGCTGGAGCTGGGAAGGCTGTCGCTTCTGATTACGGAAAGACCTACGTTCTCGGGCGATCCGAGCATGTATCGAAGCGTGGGGCTGGAGCCGGCGTCCGCAGACATCGTCCTGGTGAAATCGGCCAATCAATTCCGGGCCGATTACGAGGCGATATCGAAGCACATCTTCCTGCTGGATACGCCGGGACGCAGTCCGGCCGATCTGCGGAAGCTTGTGTTTAACAAATTGAGACGCCCCTGCTATCCGCTCGACGATTTCTTCGATTGGAGAAATCCGCAGCAGAAGCCGACCTGAACAACAGCCTTTGTCGCCTTTGCACGGTTATCCCATTGGGTCAGGGGATGGTTGAGGTTCGATGCTTCTTGTACTGTTATCCCATTGAGTCAGGGAAAGTCCGTACGATCCCTTGTGCTAGTAACCTTTTGACACAGAGAGCTAGCCGGGTCCCTATCATTAACCTGAGATTCCATTTACCCAATGGACTCAGCGGCCAAGGGATGACGCGCGGGCTTTCCGGCAAAAAGCTGAGAAGGGCTAAAGCAGGGAGCAGGGGACATCCCCGACCAGGTAGACAGCGAATTCTGAGCGAAGGGGATAACAGTCAAAAGACGTTGATAACTCATACAGAGCCCGTATTATTCAGCTTTTACCCATTATTCACATGTGAATAATTAATGTCTGGCAGTAGTAGGTGGCTTGAAATGATTATCCACGGCCACAGAAGTATAACAGCACAGGATGATTTCAACAGAAAGTATAACAACACAGAAAAGCCTAAAGGAGGTGCAGCCGATGGCTGAAATAGACCATACGCGAGCCAGTCAGAAGGTTCGCAAAATAAGCTTTGAGGGCGACGCCCTGCGCATGTCGATGGACTGGACGGTGGAAGACCTGGACCGTATTCAGGTTTTGGTAGAAAGCACCCACGGGGCGAGTCACCCCAGCTCCTACCACTTGAACGAACTGGTCGGAGAAATGGAGAAAGGGGTCTTCCAGATGGGCGGAAAGCCCGCCATCTATACGACGACCGACATTTGTGACGGTATTGCACAGGCACATAACGGGATGCACTACTCTTTGCCATCGCGCGACATGATCGCTTCCATGGTGGAAATTCATGCGTTGAGCACCCCTTTCGACGCCATGGTGCTGGCCTCTGCGGGAGACAAGGCGGTTCCCGCCCATTTGATGGCGATTGCCCGTTTAAATATTCCGTCCATTCATGTTCCGGGAGGCGCTATGGGAGCCGGCCCCTGCATGCGTTCCAACGAAGAGCTGTGGCATATGAGCGTTGAGGTCGAGCGAAACCAGATGACGAAGGAAGAATTTTTGGCGTTCCAACGGGCCTGCTGCCCGACCTGCGGTGCGTGCCAGTATATGGGGACAGCCGCCACGATGCAGGTCATGGCCGAAGCCCTTGGCTTGGCGCTTCCCTGGTCCGCGCTCATTCCCGCCACCAATGCGGAAATCCGCAGAGCAGCCCGGGCGACCGGTCAACAGGTGATCAGGTTGTCGCAGGCAGGAATCCGGCCTGAGCACATTCTTACGCGCGAGGCTTTCGAGAACGCGATCATGGTGCACTCCGCCGTTGGAGGGTCGCTTAATGCCGTCATGCATCTGATCGCCATTGCCAGGGAAATCGGGATCGACCTGGAGCCAAAGCTGTTTGACGACATTCACCGCAGTATTCCGGTGCTGGTGGATACGAAAACCGCCGGGCATTATCCGACGGAGCTTTTTTGGTATGCTGGCGGCGTTCCTTTTCTTATGGATGAGATTCAAGACTATCTGCATCTGGATGTGATGACCGTAACGGGCAGGACGCTTGGAGAAAATCTGGAAGAGATGAGGCGCAGCGAAATGCGGAATTATGCGGAGATGTTTCTGGCGAACTACAAGCTGAACCGCAGGAACGTCATCTACCCTATCTCTAAATCGCTGAAGCCGGAAGGCTCGCTGGCCGTTCTCTACGGCAATCTGGCTCCGGAGGGAGCGACGATCAAGAAGTTCGCCGTAGCTGAGGAGATGCAGGTGCATACCGGTCCGGCCCGCGTGTTCGACAGCGAACGGGAAGCTGTTGATGCTTATGTGGCCCGAACCATACAGCCCGGGGACGTCGTCATCATCCGCTATCAAGGGCCGAAAGCGGTCGGAATGCCGGAGATGTTCTTCATGTCCGAGCTGATCGCTTCGGATCCGGTTTTGTCTCATACTACCTCGCTGATTACGGACGGAAGGTTTTCAGGCGCAACCCGGGGGCCATGCGTAGGCTATTTGGGGCCGGAGGCCCTCGATGGAGGCCCGATAGCCTTCGTGGAGGATCAGGACATGATCTGTGTCGACATTCCGAATCGCCGCATAGATATTGTTGGAATTCAAGGGACGGAACGGACCCCGGACGAGATCGCCGGTATTCTCGCGGAAAGAAAGCGGTCCTGGAACCCGCCGGCATTTCATCACAAAGGGATCCTGCGTCTGTACACCCAATCCGCCAGCCCTGCGCTGCAGGGAGGATCTTGTGTACAAGGAGGAGTAAGGCTATGAGATTAGCCGACAGAGTAGCGATCATCACCGGTTCTTCCCGCTCCATCGGGGCGGCGGTAGCCAAGCGTTATGCCAGGGAAGGAGCCAAGGTCGTCATCAATTACCGTTCGCATCCCGAGCTTGCGGAACAGGTGAGGGAGGACATTGCCGCCGCCGGCGGAGAAGCTTTTGCCATACAGGCAGACGTGTCCCGAGAGGAAGATGTTCGCCGGATGGTGGAAGAGACCGTACGAAGATATGGCAAAATCGATATTTTGGTCAATAACGCCGCGATGGACCCGCGCAAAACCTGGCATGAAATTACAACGGAGGAATGGGATGCGCTGATGGGAGTGAACGTCCGGTCGCAATTTCTCTGCGCCAAGGCTGTCTTTCCCTATATGAAAGCGCAGAGCTACGGGAAAATCATTAACGTATCGTCGGTCACTTTTTTTACCGGGCAGAAGCAATTTCTTCACTACGTCACCTCCAAAGGTGCCATCATCGGCTTCACCCGTGCGTTGGCGCGAGAGGTTGGAGAAAATTCCATTACGGTTAACTGTATTACTCCCGGAGCCGTTCTGACGGAAACGGAATATGAGAAGGTGAGCCGGGAGACGATCGAGGAAAGTGCTGTTTTCCTGGCCAAGGCGCAGTGCTTCTCCAGACGCGAAGTCGCAGCGGACGTCGAAGGAGCTTTTGTCTTCCTCGCCTCATCGGACAGCGATTTTATAACCGGGCAAACGCTGAATGTGGATGGCGGCTGGATGCTGCATTAACCTAAAACTCGAAGGGAGGGGGATTTATGCGCCAGGAGCCGGAAGGTCTGTTGCATCGGGCCGCATTACTCGGAGAAGGCCCATTCTGGGACGCAGCCCGCAACCGATTGCTGTGGGTAGACATCACAGGCAAGGCCCTGCATCTGTATGATCCGGAGAAGCACGAGGATACCGTGCATTCCTTCGGACAATTTGTCGGGGCGGCGGTACCGTCGGAGGACGGTAGCTTGCTGCTGGCTCTGCAGGATGGATTTTACCGGTACGATGAACACGACAGGTCGCTTGCAAGGATAGCCGCTCCGGAGAAGCATCTGCCCGACAATCGGATGAATGATGGCAAATGCGATCCGGCGGGACGTTTTTGGGCGGGCACGATGAGTATGACAGGAAAGCCTGAAGCAGGAAGTCTTTATTGCCTGCATTCCGATTTCACCCTGACGCGGGAAGTCTCGAACGTTAGCATTTCTAACGGGCTGGGCTGGAGCCCCGACGGGAAGACGATGTATTACATCGACACAATCGCGGGACAGGTATATGCTTTCGATTATGAATTGGCTACCGGGAGGATTGACGGCCGCCGAACGCTGCTGGAAATTGCGCGGGAGGACGGGCTTCCCGACGGCTTGACGGTGGATGAGGAAGGGGCGCTCTGGATAGCCCATTGGGGCGGGGGCAAAGTATCCCGCTACGATCCTACCAGCCGACAATTGCTGGAGGAGATTAAGGTTCCGGCCCGTTTGGTGACGTCTTGCGCTTTCGGAGGTCCCGAACTCGATGAACTGTATATTACAACAGCGAGAGACGAGGAAGCGGATGATTGCCACGGAGGCAGCTTGTTCCGGGTGAAGCTTAACGTCAGAGGCCTTCCGTCAGCATCCTTTCGTCCGACCGCCGGCCGAAGCTGGCCATTAGCCCTTTACTAATGCTGAAGAAGGGATGAACGGATCGGTTCACGTACAAACTGCTCTTTATTTGAGAGAGGAGGAAGAACATGGGATCGCGATTTTTCTCGAAAGGTGTAGCTGTCATCTTATCGGTGATGTTATTGGCGGGCTCTTTCCCGAGCGGGTCAGCAGGCGCTGCCCCCGGAAGTGCAGAAAATAGTAATGAGAGCTCTGCTCTCGATATCTCACAGGAGGGCAACGGGAGGGGGTTCAGCGACATTGTGGCGGGGAATGGCGAAATCTCCGTTACGGAAGCGAGCTATGGGGCGGATAGCCGCAGAGTTTCCGAAACAAGCGCCGTACCGGAGCTGCCGGATTCCACCACCGCTGTAGCGGGGAAGACCGGTGGCGACCCCGGATTTACTTATGCTGTTGGGGCCAGAGATTGGGTAGAGGGCAAAGATTACTATTTTATTGAAAACGATCAGGTCAAGCTAACCATCGGGACGGACAGATTATCGACCAATGATCCTGTAGACACAAGCGACGAAGCGACCGGCAATAACAAATGGGGGACCTTGACACCCGGCCATATGATGGATGCCGCCCCTAAATTCAACATGCGGGACAACCTGGATTATACGGAGTTTGTGCTTAGCAAGAACGTCGGGAGGACGTGGTGGTATCCGACCGAAAAGCTGAGCATGCCGAATATTCAAGTGGCGGATCACACGGTTGTGGCCGATGGAACTTGGGACAGCGATCCGAGCGTCAAAGCCCAGGTTACTTACTCGATTGTCGAAAATTCCCCCCTGATTAAAATGAAAGTCAAGCTGATCAACGAGGGGACCGCCGATTTCTCCGGACATCTTGCCTATATCATTGATCCGGAGGAGGCGCTTGAGCAGCAGAGCTATGTTCCCGGCTGGGGCTGGAGAGGCGGCCAGGTCAGCGAATATATCACCTCCGGCTGGAATAATAACTACATTTTCAACGGAATACAGGATAAATATACCGGACATACAGCTCATGCGATCATTTGGCCGGACGATCAGCAGCCCTCGGCGCTCATCCCGGAAGGATATATATCCGGTGCCTGGTTTAAGGTGACTTTGCCTGTCCGCGGGACCAAGGAACTGGTGATCTATCATCTGCCGCATAACCCGGGCCCGGCCTATGAAGCGTATCAGACTGCGGAGTTTTGGGCCAATGTCGTGAAGCAGGGAATCGATCCGGCAGCGATTGGCCAAATAACGGGTCAGGTCACCGATTCCGAGGGCCGTCCGTCCGGCGGCGTGGAGATTGAACTCAGAACGGTTGAAGGAGGAAAATATGCCGCGGCCACTACGGACAGCAGAGGAATGTACAGCCTATACGCCGTGAAAGGAGAAGGCTACAGCCTTCACGCCACCAATGGAAGCGAGAATTACGAGCAGCAGTTAGCGGGGGGGGGCGACGGAAATCTGATTCGGGTCGACTTCAACATGACCGCTCCTGTCGGGGAAATTGTAGCGGGCGTGACCCGCGGGGACCCGGGATTTACCTATGAGGGAACATCAAGAGACTGGTGGCCGAAGAACGATTACTATTACATCGAAAGCCCGGACATTAAATTTACGGTCGGGACGGTAAGAACAGCCGGCAAAGACCCGGTGGATTGGAGCAACGACGCTTCCGGGAACAATAAGTGGGGCAGTCTGACCCCCGGTCATATAATGGATGCCGTTCCCAAGCTGACGATGCAGGAGAACCTCGATTTTACGGAATTCGTTCTGAGCGATGACTTGGGTGTAACGCCGGAGGACGAAGCGAACGGCAAGCATATGGAATGGTCTTGGTTTCATCCGCTAACGAAGCTCCAGCTTCCGGATATCCGTCTGGACGGCAATACCATTGTAGCCGACGGGGACTGGGATTCCAATGACGAGATGAAAGCCTCGGTGCGGTATTCCATAGTTGAAGGCACGCCGTTAATTAAGATGGAAATTACGCTCGATAACCGGACGGGAAGCGATTTTAACGGAAATTTCGGGTATATTATCGATCCCGATCAGCCGGGAGAGCAGCATAGCTACCTGCCGGGAAGAAATTGGGTGTACAGTCAGGAGAAGAATGCGATCAGAAGCGGATGGACAGATAACTATCTGTTCAACGGAATCAACAACGCCTTCACCGGGAAAACAGCCCATGCGATCCTCTGGCCGAACGAGCAGCAGCCCGAAATCATTATGCATGAGGCTATATTCATGGGGGTTTGGTTCCCGGCGGTGATCCCCGACGGCGAGAGCCAAAGCTATGTGATCTACCATTTGCCTCATGTCGCCGGCCCTGCGGATAAGCCCTACGCCGCGGCAGAATTCTGGGCGCAATTCATCCGGGATCATGGTCAGGCCGAAGAGTACGGGAGCATAACCGGCTCAGTGACGGATGAGGCGGGGGCCCCTGTGCCTTTTACAGAAATAGTGGCTGCGGACGAGAACGGAGCCCTCTACGCAAGAGCGGTAACTAATCGTGAGGGCAAATACCAGATTTTTGCGAAGAAGGGCGTCTATCGGATCACTCCTGTAAATGAAGAGTACTCGGTAGAAGGCCGAATCGTCGAAATTGGGGAGATAAGAAGGATACAAGCGGACTTTACGATGAAAAAGTATGCGGAGGTCAGGGTTGAGCTGCCTTCGGAACTCGTGGCGGAGACACCGTTTGAGATCACAATGACCGTGCAGAATCTGACCGATGCCCCTTTGCAAAATGTTGCCCTGGAGGTACATCCTCCATATTTTGTCCATTTGCTGGACGAGGGAAGCCTGGAAATCCCGGTTATCGATGCCCGTGCGCAGGCGGTAAGGAAGGTCCGTGCGGTGGCGTTGGAAGGCGGAAGGTCTGTTATCCAGGCCAAAGTATCCACAGATATTTTTAATCTGACGGGCACTAGCAGCTTTGATGTCCGCAGGGCAGGGTATTATGGCGGAGACAATCATTCCCATACGAAGCACAGTGACGGAGTTCATACCGTAGCCGAAAACTCCGCCAGCGTTTATAATAACCGGCTGTTGTCCTGGCTATGGAGCTCCGATCATAATACCGACTCGCAGGGGCCGGATACGGATGCGGTTACCGAGAGCTATAACGGACGCTTCCTCAGTCTACCGGCTGCGGAAATCACTACGAAATCAGGCCATGCGCTGGCCTTCGGAATAAACGGCGTCCCGAGATATGACATTAACGACCCGGAATCCGGCTACAGCTGGCAGGACAGCATCGATGAAGTGACAGGCCAAGGCGGTCTGTTCTATATCGCCCATCCCTTCGACCAAACCTATACGTTCCGGAATCCGTATCAGTGGACGGGGTTTACCGGGGTGGAAGTGTGGAACGGCACCTGGCACGCCCTGGACAACGGAGTGAATGAGCGGGCGTTCCGTTTCTGGGACGAAATCAATATTCGCGGAGACGGGAAATATTACGGAATCGCCAACTCCGACGGCCATACCAAAGATAAAGTAGGAGATCCTTATATCAAAGGCAAGATAGGGGGGCTTTCCAAGCAGAATGTTCTGGAGCTGCTGAGGAACGGAGGCTATTACGGCTCCAATGGACCGGAGCTCAGATTCAGCATCGGCGGAGTCGACATGGGAGGAACCCTTCAACTGGAAAGCGCCGGCCATATGCCGTTTCAGCTTCAGGCCTTTGATCCTAACTCTAATCTGACCAGCGTCCGCGTCATTAAATATCCGGTAACCGGTGATATCGCGGATTATGCCCGCAGAGAGATTGTTTTTGAAGAGGACCTTACGGGCCGGCAAACGAACACCTTCTCCAAGACGATTCCTTTGCCTGTGACGGATAAGGAATTTTACCGTATGGAGGTGCGCAGTGAGAAGGCACAGGAGAATAGCTCCGGCATCGGCCCTTTGGCCGGCACGGGCTTCGCTTTTTCCAATCCGGTCTGGGTGGAGCTCTCCGGTTCTTCCAACTCTGCGGCCATCGAGTCCATTTCTTATAAAAATAAAACCAAGTATAAGCTGCTCCCGACATTCGGGGTGAACCGCTTGGAGGTGTATGACAACCGTTTCGATCCTAAGAAGCTGTCGGTCATCACAAGCAGCGGGGCAAAAGAAACGTCCATCCATTATACCGAGCTGGTGAGCGGCACCAGAAGCGTCGGTCTGCTGAAGATAAGCGTGACGGCCAAGGATGGAACGCGGAAAGATTATTCCTACGTGGTGGACACCATTAGTGTTCGGGATAAACAAAATCAAGGGCGATAATGGTCTCGGTCTTACAATCAAAAACAAACGATAAAATCACCGCTTGCCTCTGAGTCCGGCTCCGTTAGGCAGATAGTTAGGGAAAAGATCAGCTGACTCAAGCACCTCGGTTACCACATAGTTCAAAGAAACCTCAGAACCCGCAATACATGGGCTTCTGAGGTTTTTTTGCACGGAAATGATTGTATCATCGCAGGCTTTTGGTTTAAATAATCAATAAACGGTTGTGCTTCTTTTCTATTATCGGTATGCTTGGCAAGAGCAATCAGATTTGTCCGGTACAGCTTCTCCAGGTCAAGCGGCTCGATCCATTCGGACCCGTGCTGCCGCCGTAAGGAAAGACTGACCGGTTTGCTTTTCCGGAAAATGATTTACCCCCAAAATAACGAATGCTATAAACGGTTATGCCGTTTTTGATGTGTCTTATAAGATGGCAGGAAGGAGGACCGCTGATGCGGAATATGACGGACGAGCAGCTGATGGATCTGGTAAGGGACAAGTCCCGTGCGGCTCTGGAAGAATTGTATGACCGCTATGTGCGTCTCGTTTATTCGTTTGCCTTGAAGGCCTCGCAGAATGAACAGACGGCCAGGGAAATCGTTCAACTGGTCTTTACCCGATTGTGGTCTACGGAGAAAGGATACCATTCGCACAAAGGGCGGTTCGCCAGTTGGCTGCTTACGGTCACCCGCAACCTGACGATGGATTATATCCGGAAACAGAGAAATGCGTACAAGACCGTTCTAATCGATGAAGAGGATTGGGAGCGGATGCCATCCCGTTCTTCCAACCCGACAGGAAACGCAGAGCTGCGCAAAATGATCAGACGGCAAATAAGTGAGGCCTATCGCTGGCTGTCCGCCAGTCAAATCGAGTTGCTTCAGCAGTTGTACTGGGAAGGTTATTCGCTTGCGGAAATTGCACGGATGCAGGGTGAGCCGCTTGGTACGGTGAAGAGCCGGCTTCATCAAACGTTAAAAATATTGCGCAAACATCTGAAGATGGAATGGGAGGGGGGAAGATATGGATCACCGGAACGATGAATGTTCTCTGCTCATAGCCTATGTCGCCGGAGAATGTGGAGAGGAAGACCGGGTACGCTTTGAGCGGCATTTGCTGTACTGCCTTGCCTGCCGGCAAGAAGCGCGGGAGTTAAAGCAGGTCTGGACGGCATTGGCTTTGCAAGCAGAGGAAGAGGAAGTGCCGGCGGATTTGAAGACGCAGGTGATAAGTTCTCTATTTCCCGATGAGCAAACAGAGCCGAAACCGGAGCCGATCCCAGCCCTTGTCCCTGCCTTCCAACTCTCCCGTGTGGAGACTGCCCGCAGACGGAAAGAGGAGCGGCGCCGGGCGAGATGGAAATGGGAGCGTTATGCTCCGCGGTTCTATAAATCTGCCTCGGTCTTGCTAATTGGGGCGCTTCTGGTCTCCCTGAGCGGGAATGTCAAGATGCACGAGCAACTGACGGCTGTACGGGAGCCCTCCCGGCCTGCTGTTGTGGCGGCGCACCCGGTCCCCACGCAAGTAATCAAGATTTATAATCTGAAATCGACGGATGCCTCCATGGATACGGCCGAAGGCACAGTCTGGCTGTTGAGGCAGGGGGCGGAGGTAGAGATCGTCGGCAGCTTCGCAGGACTGGCGGCCAATCAGGCAGGGGACGCTTATCAGGTCTGGCTCATTCACGAAGGGGAGCGGCAGAGTGCCGGGACGTTCCAGGTGGATGCGCTGGGCCGTGGCGCGATTGCGTACCATATGGATAGTCCGGATTTGCCGTTCGATTCGATAGACATAACCTTGGAGCCGGACTCCCATGGATCGGTGCCGAGAGGCAAGACAGTGTTAGGTACTTAGCGGATTGCGGACTCTGCTGAATAGGAAGAACTAATAATAGAAACGAAAATTTTAGTTGATCAATCCGGATGCTTTGAATTACAATATCTGTTAATAAAGCTACCTTTAAAACCGGGTTATTCATTTGTGGAAATAGCTCCGTGAGGAGCTTTTCTTATTGCGCGTAAACTCTTAAAGGAGGTGAGACGGTGGTCCTCCTGATTGCTTACGCCCCCAAGTAAAAAATTCAATTACTTGGGGGGAGACCATTGTCCGTTTGGAAATTATTATCGGGGCATCATGTATTCAGGCGTTATTTGACCGCGCTGTTAATTTGGGATTTGACGAAGTGGATCTTGGCCGCCGTCATTCCGTTGTTTTTAAACGACCGATACGGTATAGGCAAAGAATTTGTCTCGGGAATGGTTATGGAGCTGCTTCCGGGAATAGTGCTCGGCCCGATCGTCGGGGTGTGGATTGATCGGTGGGGGGCCAAGCGGATGACAACGTTGGATGTGCTATCGTACAGCCTGCTCATTGCCATTCTGCCGTTTACACAGCAATTATGGCATGTTCAGTTCGCACTGCTGGCCATAGGTATTTCACAGACGATCGGCTCGCCGGCTTCCTTGACCCTGCGCGCATCGGTCATTCCTAAAGGGGAAGAAATCCAGGGCAATTCCTTGGTGCTGGGGATCGACAGGCTGTCTAAAATTGTCGGCCCGCTGCTTGGGAGCCTGATGATTATTATCCTCGATTATACGAAGGTCATGCTGATCTGTTCGGTAATGGGGCTGCTGTCGTTTGTGTTATTTAGTATGGTACATGTCCCGGAGAGAAGGAAAACGCAGAATTCCACACATCAAGGGACGGGATTCAATCGGGAGATGCTTCGTCTGCTGTTTAAAGACCGGCTCATCTTGGGCCTGGTGATCACGGCACTCGGTTACTCGCTTACTCTCGGAATATTGAAACTGTATCTGCTTACGACAGCGGGCAGTTATGGGAACGTGGAGCTGTATTGGGGGCTGTTGCTGGCCGCACAAGGCCTGGGTGCTTTGGTGGGAGCCATCGGATGCCATACCGTCATCTCCCGTTGTCGGAACAGATTTTCCATTACCGCTATCTATATGGTGTTCGGCCTGGGAGAAGCGGTTTTGCTGGCCGGGTTAAGCCTGCCTTTCGGGCTTGTCTGGTCCTTGTTCATCCTGATTGTGGCCGCTATATTCGAAATTATGGCTACGATCATCTATTTTTCGATTCTGCAATCCAGGATCGATCTGGGCATGCAGGGCAGATTTAACAGCATCACGCTGCCTATGCAGGACGCTTCCTATATGGCCGGTTTTTCGCTATTTGGTCTGCTGAATGGAGCGATGGCAGCGAATGGCTTGCTGTGGTTCGGCTTGAGTATCATCCTTCTGTGCCATCTGCCGTTTATGGCGGCATTTTTTAAACATAAGGAGGATGCCGGCGGAGGACTGCCCGAACCCAATTCGAATTCCGGCGGTTCCCGGCAGGCAGAGTCTTAATTGGTCAAGCAAGTCCGACATACCTCAGCTGGTACTGGCTGCAGACGGGGGATTGAAAGCATGGGATTTAATAACGGGCAGCGGTAACGCTGCCCGTTTTATTCATCGCGGGTTATTAATCTTCTATATGACAATTTCGCCTGATCCAATAGACCGCGATTAGGGGTAAGTTTACACGCCGACTCTTATCGGAGTAAGGACGAAATACTTTCGAAGGCATTCCTGTTAAAAAAAGTCCAAAGCTCTCGCTTTAATGCTTTTATCATACTCCGACGGGCTCATGCCGGTACATTTTTTAAAATGTCTGGAAAAATAATGGACGCTGCTGTATCCCAGCTTTTCCGCAATTTGAGTATAATTCATCGTTTCCTCGCGAATGTATTGCTTCGCTTTATCAATCTTCAGTTTGTTCTGGTATTCCGATAAGGTATAGCCCGTTTCCTTCTTGAACAATAATTTCAGGCGAGTGGCCCCGACATGGACATGCCGGCATATTTCTTCCAGGGTCGGGTTTCCGGAGAGATGGTTTTCCATATAGCGCATAACGCTGTTTGCGATGGACGCCTCTGTTTTCTCTTTGGCTCCCGTGGAAAGTCGGGGCTCGCGGCTGAGCAAATTGTCGTTGCGGAACAACTGGATCAGCAGCCATTCCAAATAAATTTTGACCATCTGCTCTGAGCCGAATTCCGCCGGGCTTCTCTTGACCAGAAGCGCCGACTTATTCCCGTAAGAGCGGTCGAATGCGAGCCGTCCTTCATGAAGCAGGGAAGACAGTATCGCTCTTTCGCGATCTCCCAGATGAAAACATTTATCTTTAAAGTAATTCATAGCCGGAGAATGGCACTCGAAGCAGACAATCATGATGTTGGGCGCACTATGCCCGTTTCCTTTCAAGCTATGGATTTCGTTAGGGGTGTAGAATACCAGGTCCCCCTGCCTTAAATGAAGCGTATGCTTTCCCGCCGTAATCTCCGCCTCGCCTTTATCCATATATAAAAACTCCCAAAAATCATGCTTTTCTCCCGGAAAAAACGAGTTCTTGGGCAGTTCCGAATAATGGAAGGAAATAATTTGATTCACCGTGAATTCTTCCTTAAGGCGGAGTCTGACGTAGTGCATTCCAATCACCTCATCTACAGACATTACCTAATATTTTACATCACATTCTGCGGTTTGGAAAACGGTTTCCTCCGGGTGGATTCAATAAAGTCTATGCTGCAAAAATGCAAATAAATCGTCCGGAAAGTTAAAGATTTAGGCGGAGATTTGCTTTAGGATGATAGACAAATGGGACGATAGGGGGAACCGAATTGAGAAAAGTACGGACAGCCGTCGTCGGGCTGAATATGGGCTTGCAGCATGCTTATGCTTATCATGCGGCAGAACAAGCCGAACTGACGTGGGTGGTTGATTTGGAGGAAGAGAAGGCGGCCCGTGTCGCCAAGGAGCTGGGCTGCCGCTATACGACGGATTGGTCAGCGATTATCGAAGATATTGATGCAGTCAGCCTATGCACGCCTCATCATTTACATGCCCCTCAAGCATTGCAGGCCATGGCCGCAGGCAAGCATGTGCTGCTGGAGAAGCCGTTAGCTACGACGAAAGCGGATTCGCTCCGCATCATCCATGCAGCGGAAGAGCACAATGTGGTTTTTATGATGGCTTACATAGTCCGATATTTGCCGATTGTTCGCAGGCTTAAAGAAATCGTGGAGAAGAAGGAATTCGGAGAAGTATTCAGCGCGCAGTGCTGGATACAGGCCTACCTGCCCCCGGCGCCGGGAACCTGGATCTCGCGCAGAGAGACGTTAGGCGGAGGGGTTCTGTTCAGCCATGGGTGTCATTATGTCGACCTGCTCATATGGCTGCTCGGCCATCCGACCATCTCGGCGGCGGTTGGAACGAACCTCGGAACCGAATGGATGGAGGGGGAGGGGACTGCCCACAGCATTATGAAATTTGAAAGCGGCGCTGTCGCCCATCTGGTTACAAGCTGGGGGATGAAATACAAGGAATCTCCGGCCCTGCTTCACCTTCATACTCCCGATGCGCTGATCGCGTTTGACATGAGAACCATAGATGTTATCGATAAGCAGGGAAAAAGGACCGTATTTGGCCCTGTAGATAAAATACCGGAGGACAGGGGAACGAACGCCGTTTTTCAGGTTGAGCATTTTTTGGACTGTATCATTAAAGGCAAAACACCGGAAACGGATGGATGGGAATCCTTGAAGTCCCACCAGGCGATTTGGGACATGTATTCTTTCGAAGAAAACCATAGCCAATAACCCAGGATGAGGTGAATTAAATGATTAAAGCTGGCATTATCGGATGCGGCTTGATGGGAACGCTTCATGCACGGACATTAAGCGGTATGCCCGGGGTGAAGGTGACGGCGGTGCATAACCGGACTAGGGAGAAAGCGGACAGCTTGGCCCAGGAAATTGGTGCATCGGTCTATGATAGAGCCGAAGAGCTGCTGGAGCAGGATTTGGATGCGGTATGGGTGGCGACTCCGGATCATCTTCATGCGGAGCTGGCCAAGGCCGTACTTGAATCCGGCAAGCATTTATTTCTGGAGAAGGCGTTGGCCACTTCCTTGGAGGACGGAATGGACATCGTGGAGGCCGGCAAGAAGCACCCGGAGCTGAAGACGATGGTCGGTTACCCTCTGCGCTTCGATCCGGCCTACCGCAAGCTGAAGGAAGCGTTGATGCGTCCCGAGGCGGGGAAGACTCTGCAAGCCTGGTCCATGAGAACGCATTACCTGGACCCCGGCATGAAGGTATATGATAAATACCGCGACCACTATTATGAAACTCCCGATTGGTATTTTAACGAAGCGGAGGCGAAAGGCCCGATCTATTCGCACGGTTCCCACGATTACGATTTGCTTCAATGGATGTGTGGAGAGGTGGAGAGCGTATTTTCCTATGGCGGGACCTATTTGCTGCCACCGGGCAGCGTCGCTGACGGGTTTACGGTAGCCATCCGCTTCCGGAATGGCGGAATAGCCAGTGTCAGCACACCTTGGATCACACGAGTGGAGTATGATATAACCGGCGTCGCCGCAGAAGGCTTGACTGTTCTGAATAATAACGGGGAAGTAAGGATTCAGGCGGCCGACGGTCCGGAGGAGCGAATAACCTTCACCGGAAATGATATGTGGGAACGGATGAACGGGCATTTCATCGACTGTATCCGGGAAGATAGAAGCCCTATGATCTCTTTGGAGGACGGCTTGCGGGCGATTGCCGTTTCGGAGGCGGCCTACAGGTCTCTTAAAGAAAGACGCGAAGTATATGTGGAGCCGATCGCTTAAGGGACAGCCCGGTAACGGGATGTCCTCTCCATCCCTCGAAGATCGAAGGAGTTTGTTTTATGGGTTCACAAATTATGGAAATAATCGAACGGAAGGAATGGAGCAAAGATGGTGAAGCTGGCCTGTATGACGCTGCCTTATCGGAATGAATCATTGGAGAGAGCATTGGAAGGAATTTCTCGGGCAGGGTATCGATACGTGTCGCTAGGTCTGCCTCATGAAGGAACAGAGGTGCCCGATGAGGACGATTCAACGGCTCCCGGCAGGCTGGTCACTCTTTGTGAACGGTACGGATTGGAGCCGGTATGTCTGGTCGGAACCAATCAGTTGGCGCCGGGACAGCCTATCGAACGAGCGCGCCGCCGCTTTGAGGCCGCCAAGGAGTTGGGCGTGAAGGAAATCTTATCCTTGGGTACATGGGGCTACCATCAATTCCCGGATAGTCCCCTGCCGGAGGAAGAATTAACAAGGACGAACAACCGCTTCGTTACCCGATTTCGGGAAATCGCGGAATGGGCTGAACGTTACGGGATAACGGTGACATTAAAGCCGCATACAGGGAATACGGCGACGGCGGTACATTTGAAGCAGACGTTGGAGGCCATAGGCTCCGACTTCGTGCAGGCCTGCTATGATCCCGGCAATGTCCATTATTATGAAGGAATCCGTTCCGAGGAGGATATGCCGATCATCATTGAACGCCTCTATTCCTTCATTGCCAAGGATCACCGGGGGGCGAGAGCGAACGCCGATTTTCCGGTCCCCGGTGAAGGAGACGTCCGCTTCACGGATTTGTTCCGCCAAATGAAAGAAGCCGGATTTACCGGATCCGTACAGGTGGAAAGAGCGGATGGGGCTCATCCCGGCCCTTGGTCCCCGGAGGAGCTCGATGAGCAGATCCGAAAGGCGAGAACAAGCCTGGAATCTATGCTGAAGGAAGCCGGCTGGTCCGAAGTCTTATAGCCGCGGCGCGCAACCTGAACCTTTGTCAGGGCATGATGCCTTGCGAAGGTTCATTTTTTTTATTCCAAAAGCAGCCTTAAGGTGCTGCCCCATCCGGTTTGCGATTTTCAGCACCGCTCAGCACCGGGGACTTTATGGGCAGCCCGGTCGCCCGCCGGATTGTGTAAAAAGACAATCAAAACTGCAGTTCTTTTTGGGAAAAAGCCGCGCGATACCTTATTCTAAAGCGATAATGCAGGTCTTTTCAGCGATTTTTGCGAAATGGCTCCATTCTGGCAAAAAGACCTGCACATTTGAGCGTCTTTCGCCTTCTTTTTGGAAAAAGGCAGGATTTTAATGCACTTTTGCTCGTCTTTGCGATGTTGTTGCCGACCCGGATGCAAGGTGCTTTCTCTTACTCCTTTGTTCCAATGATTCAAAGGGCAACGATGAAAGAGAAGGGCAAATGTGAATGGAAATTGACCACTAGCCTCGCTATTTTTTCAAAAGCCTTCACGGTTCCTTCACGTTTTGTCCGTTCAGGGCGCTTCTTATTGCATCATTACAATCAGCCGGAACCGTGTCTCATTTACCGTCCATTTGTCTGTTATCCCCTTGGCTCAGTGTCCCGTGCATACCTTCATCGTCTCTTGATCTTAGTCCATTTGCCTATTATCCCCTTCGCTCAGTGTCCCGTGCATACCTTCATCGTCTCTTGATCATGGTCCATTTGTCTGTTATCCCCTTGGCTCAGTGTCCCGTGCATACCTTCATCGTCCCTTGATCATAGTCCATCTGTTTGTTATCCCCTTGGCTCAGTGTCCCGTGTATACCGTCATCGTCCCTTGATCATGGTCCATTTGTCTGTTATCCCCTTCGCTCAGTGTCCCGTGTATACCGTCAACGTCCCTTGATCATGGTCCATCTGTTTGTTATCCCCTTCGCTCAGTGTCCCGTTATACCGTCATCCTACCTTGATTTTGGTCCATTTGTTTGTTATCCCCTCCGCTCAGTGTCCCCCGTGTCACCGTCATCGTCCCCTGATCATGGTCCATTTGTTTGTTATCCCCTCCGCTCAGTGTCGCGTTATACCGTCATCGTCCCTTGATCATGGTCCATCTGTTTATTATCCCCTTCGCTCACTGTCTTCGTGTGAGGGAATTCGGGCTAAATCGTTCAGCGTTTTAAAAGTTATAAAAAATGGTTGAAGTCAAATCAGGTGATGAAACCCGGGTCATCGCTCCTGTCAAACGGGATAATAGTCCCAAGCTTAGAGAGAGGAAGAAATACGAATGAACATCGAGAGGCTGCTTTACGTCAGAGTGTGTCAGAGTGTACACTCACTTCGCTTCGCCCGGATTGCACTCTGCTTCTTTCCTCCCTGGGCTTCACGGTTCGTTTTTTGGCGGGGGGGAGATGAGCCGGGGCCTCTCTGAAGGGGCTTTTGTTAAAGATTATTTCACTTTTCTTTATGTTTTCTTAAGGATTAATTGAATTACTTTTCAGCTCTTTTTCCTATAGTTATTTATACCGGAAGCAGGAGCTCCGGAAATGAGGATACAGAATGGCGCAGCGTGAAGTTCTGTATTCAGAGCTCCATCTAGTTTCTTTTATGAAATACGCACTCCATCAATAATTAATATCCGGGAGGATTAGAGATGACAACGAATCTGTATGTATTATATGGCGGGAAATCGGCGGAGCACGAGGTTTCTCTCTTGACGGCCCTCACGGTGCTGAACGCATTGGACAAGCAAAAATATAATGTTTTTCCCATCTATATTACGAAAGCGGGAATTTGGTGCAGCCTTGGCCTGCTCGATCATGAGCTGACCGACGTCACCGAGCTGCAGGCGGAACACCCGGACACCCGTCCGGCGGCCTCGATAGGCAATCTGCTGTGCAAGCTGTTTTCGGAAGGGACGGAACGGAAGGTCGTTCTTCCTGTGCTTCACGGGACTAACGGGGAAGACGGAACGGTCCAGGGCTTGCTCGAGCTGATGGACGTTCCTTATGTGGGCAACGGAGTTTTGTCCTCCGCCGCCGGGATGGACAAGGTCATCATGAAGGATCTTTTTGCCCAAGCAGGAATTCCGCAAACTGATTATACCGCACTGCTGCAGCATGAATGGCAAAGCGATGCGGAGCGGGAATGCTTGCGGATCGAGGGGAGGATCGGCTATCCCTGCTATGTTAAACCGGCCAACCTTGGCTCCAGTGTGGGCATTAGCCGGTGTGACAACCGCCAAGACTTGTGCCGAGCTGTCCACATAGCGCTGCAGTATGACCGGAAGCTCGTGATCGAGAAGGAAGTGATCGGCCGGGAAATTCAGTTGGCGGTCATCGGCAACGATCACCCGCAATGCTCCGTGGCCGGAGAATTTATTAAGGAACTGGATTTTTTCGATTACGATAAAAAATACAAGAGCGGCCGGCTTATTCAGCAAATCCCCGCCCGCCTGACCGACGATATACACAGCCGGTTGATGGATCTGTCCATTCAGGCCTTTACGGCGTTGGACGGGGCCGGATTGATGAGGGTGGACTTTTTCGTTACCGACGATAATGACATTTATATCAATGAAGTGAATACCCTGCCGGGGTTTACGAAAATCAGCATGTTCCCGACGTTATGGGAAAAAACGAACGGCACCACCTACGCTCAGCTCATTGACAAGCTGATTGAGCTGGCTTTGGAGCGGCATGAGCGGAAGCAGGCACGTAATTACAGGAGGGATGAATAATGATTACCAGAACCTTACGTCAAATAGCGGAAATGATCGGAGCAGACCTGCCCCGGGAGGCCTATCGGAACACGATAGTGCGGGGAGTATCCATAGATACGCGTTCCGTACAGGATGGAAATTTGTTCGTTCCGATCATTGGCGATCGCTTTAACGGTCACAGCTTCGTCAGGGAGGCGCTGTCCGGCGGTGCCGCGGCTGTACTCTGGGACCGCAAGCAATTGGATCCGCCGCAGGACATCCCTCTGGTGCTTGTCGATGATACGGTGGATGCTCTGCAGAGTCTGGCCAAAGCATATCGTCAGCAGCTGGCGGTGAAGGTTATCGGGATTACCGGCAGCAACGGAAAAACATCGACCAAGGATATGCTGGCCGCCGTCCTGTCTGTGAAGTATAAGACTATGAAAACGCCGGGTAATTTGAATAACCATCTGGGCGTTCCATTAACCCTGCTGCGATTGGAAGAGGATACGGAAATGGCCGTTGTAGAGATGGGCATGTCCGGATTGGGGGAAATCTATCGTCTGGCCTCGCTGGCCAAGCCCGATGCAGCGATCATCACTAATGTGAGCGAGGTTCATCTGGGCGATTTGAAGACCCGGGAGCGGATAGTCCAAGCGAAGCTGGAAATTCTATGCGGTCTGCGGAAGAACGGCCTGTTCATCTATAACGGGGATAATCCCCGGTTAACCGACCGGTTGGACGAGCTTACGGTGGAGTTCGAAACCGTATCATTCGGCAGCGGTCGCGGGCAGCAGCTCTATCCTGTCGAATACAGGCTTGAGGACAAGGGGGTCCGCTTCTCCATTAACGATCCTGATTGTCCGCCAATGTTTATCCCGCTTCTCGGCCGGCATCAGGTGATCAATGCGCTGAGCGTCATTGCTGCCGCCCGCCACTTTGGACTTACTTATGAGCAGATCAGGCAAGGATTTCTGCAAGTGGAAGCTACCGGAATGCGCAACGAACTAGTTCAGGCCGGTCGATGCCTGATTATCAACGATGCTTATAAGTCGAACCCTACCAGTTTGCGGGCTGCGCTGGACACCTTATACTCCTTGAATCCGGACAAGCGCAAAATTGCGGTTCTTGGAGATATGGTCGAGCTTGGGGAGGAGTCGGACCGAATGCATCGGGAAATCGGAGAGCAGTTGGACGGGGAGCGACTGAACGCCCTGTACACATTGGGCACCTCGGCGGCACATATTGCCCAAGCGGCCAGGAAAAATATGGAGGAGAGCCGGATTACCAGCTGTATGGATAAAGAGCAATTGGCCGAACTGTTAAAGGAAGAGCTTCATGAGGATTGCATTATGTTAATCAAAGGTTCCAGGGGCTGGCAGCTTGAGGAAGTGGTCGAGACTCTCAGAAAAGAGGCGAGCGGATATGGTGGTTAAACCGAGGTATCGGCATACATGGGCAGATGTGCATCTGGACGCAATCCGCCACAACATTAAGGAAATCCGCAGGCGTCTGCCTCAGAAGACAAAGTTCATGACGGCCGTGAAGGCGGACGGATATGGGCATGGTGCCGTACAGGCGGCGGCCGCCGCTTTACAGGCCGGTTCCGATGCGCTGGCCGTAGGTCTGATCAGCGAGGCGCTGCAGCTTAGGGAAAGCGGCATTCAAGTACCTATTCTCGTACTGACGCCGGCACTTCCGGCCGATGCGGACCTGGCGGCGGAATACGGGATTTCCCTGACGGTTTGCGATGAAGGCTGGCTGAGGGAGATGAGACGGCACAAGCAGAGCCGCAAGCCGCTGCGTGTGCATGTCAAAATGGATACCGGCCTCGGCCGCATCGGCATTCGCCATTTCTCCGAATGGGAAGCGATGGCCCCATATTTGCAGAGTGAAGACCTCATTGTGGAAGGGGTGTATACTCATTTCGCAACAGCCAATCAGGCGGACTCAGATTATTACAAACGGCAATTCAGCCGCTTTAAAGAGATGAGAGGGTGGGTAGCTGATTCCGGTTTTGCCGGCTTTATTGCACATTGCTCCAACAGCGCAGCGGCACTGCAATATCCGGAGTTCTCTCTCGATATGGTGCGGGTAGGGGCTGCTGTCTATGGAATCAATCCATGTGACGGGGAAGTCAAGCGGAGATTGGATGTCGAGCTGAAGCCGACCTTGTCCCTGCATTCGGAAATCGTGCAGGTCAAATATGTAAAGCAGGGCGAAAGCATTGGTTATGACCGTTCCTACACGGCTGTTTGCGACGAGTGGCTGGGCACCGTCTCCATCGGTTATGCGGACGGCTGCTGCAAAGGGTATCAAGGCTTCTATACGCTTGTTGATGGACAAGCGGCTCCGATTGCCGGAAATATTTGCATGGATCAAATCATCATCCGGCTGCCCCGATATTATCCCGTCGGTACACCGGTAACGCTGATCGGGAAGCAAAGGGACAGGGAAATCAAACTGGACGACCTGGCCGATCATATCGGGAGCATCCCCCAGCAAGTTCTGGCCATGATAACCGCCCGGGTGCCCCGGATCTATCGAGGAGCGGAAAGCATGAGCGAGATCATCTCCGCTCGTGCGCTATCCAAAGCTACAGGCTAATCATTAAGAAGAGAAGCGGGGCGGAAGCGCGGGAAGCAGGCCGGCTATGCCGGCGAGGATATGTACAATAATAACCGTCCGACAGCGTATCTGCCGGACGGTTTCTTAATTAAGAACTATGGGCCGGAATCCGCTTAACACTCCACTAGCCTGCTTTACTAGATTAGGATTTGCGGAATCGATGCCAATTGCTTTTCTCAACCTATCCAAAAGTAGGCAACCGTGATGACGACACCGGCGAAAATCAGAAACAGCAATGTCCCTAACAGCTCTCTGTTAATTCGCTTCGGATCGTTCTCATCCACAGGTGGCTTGTTCTGCCGCATGTTCCTCAGGCTCCTTTCTGTATAGAAATGTTCACCGGAACAAATCTATACGGAAGCCCACGAAAGTGGACGTAAACTTGATAGGCATCAGAAATTGCCGATGCCGCAGTTTGAAGATCATTAAATCTGCATAACGAAAATGAAAAAGCGGCAGCAGCTTCTTCCGGAGAAAAATCAGATATAAAACTACAGCGATGAGAACGGCCATTGTAGGCTCGAAGCTTCTGACGACGGAGTGGAGATAGGAATCCGGCTGCCGTGATGACAGCAAAGGATCGCCGATCGTCAAAGGGCCGTCAGACTCGGATATACCCACGGGAATCGAAGCTGCAACAAGCAGAAAGGAAAGCAGCAGAAGTCCCATTCTACCTCTTGAATTCATGGAAGCCACCTGTATCCATATATTTTCCCCATCGTATCATTCCGGGATGGCTGCTGTCTATTCCGTCGGTATTTCTTTGATCCGGTCGGATAACAAACCGTCCGAGGAATGGTTTTCCCCTGTAACAAAATGCTTCATGTAATACGATACATAACTGCCGTAGCGGGAAGCCGAGGCTAGAAGAAGTTCATCTACATAATGCACTCCTGAAGAAAGGCTGTCCAGCATCGCCGCCGAAGCTGCCGCGTACAGTCCGCAAGCGACCTGAAAATAGGTGGCGCTGATTCCGAATTTGCGAAAGATGGAACGATTGTCCAAAACATTATACATATAGCGTTCTTTATCCTCGTATACTAGCAGCACCCCGACCAGGTCCTCGCCCAATAATTCCGCTTCCTCGGGATCGAGCACCCGGTGATGCCAGTCCCATAAATCGTCCACATTGTCCAGATTCGTTCGGATGATATCGGTCATGTATTCGCTGACCCGATAGAGGAAGCCGACCTCCATGTCATACAATTTCCCTAACGTGACAACCTCTTCATGCGGCATAAGGCAGCCGTAGAAGCTTTTGTCCCCAAGGGTGACCTTGAACTCCAGCTCGTACACTTCTCTAAAAATGACGAAAGGAGAACGCCATTTCATAAACACCGGGTAATTTAATATGGCTTCGTCAAGGAAACATTCAGGTGACCAGGAGGAGTAGACGGTGTTGGCTTGAATGACGGACGGATCTCTATAGAAGGAAGTATCCTGTTCTACTATATAACAAGCGAGCGGACGTTCATCGGGGTAACGGTTAATCATCTCTATGGCCATCCACTGGACGACCCCCGGGTTCATTCCCGAGCACAGAATTCCTTTCATATTTGTATACTTATCCCTTGCTTCATCTACAATGCGATATCTTTCCAGCAGGGTGAATCTCTCCACGGCCTCCGTTTCGTCCACCCAAGTATTTTCCAGAGCCGAGTTGATATAGGAAATGCCGAATTCATTGCAGCATTCCAGCATGCCGACGGTATCGGCCCAGGAGACATCAATAACGAGATTGGTCCGGGTATGGAGCAAATGCTCCTTAAAGCGGTCCGTGTCTGCCAAATCGAACGAATGTACGGCCAGTTTGTCAGCCAGGGACGGATATCTTGTCCGGTAATGATTCAATGGTTTCTGCCGGATATCTATCAAATGGATTTGACTGTTCTGAAGAAGGGAGTGGAGTGGGGCGGAAGCGTGTTGACAAGAATGATTTAACAAGGCAAGCAATGCTTTGGCTACCCCTCCGCTGCTTCCGAGCAGGCTTATCACCAAGTTAGTTGCCAATATCGTTCACCTCTTTCATCAAATTCCAGCCAGGCCGAATAAGGCTAAAACGTAGTCAGGATCGAATCCAACGGTCTCAGGCCTGCGGCGACGGCATGGACTTTTTTTCTGAATTTGCGGGGAATGAGATGCTTCAGAGGCTGATCCACCTGATTAAAATATTTGAAGGCTTCCGCGGCCATCTCATCCCACAACCGGTAATAATGCAAATAATCGTCGGGCATGACTATAGTCCGGGAGGTGCCTTCCTCCGGCACACATACAAAGGGCTCCTCATCCCCCAAAATTCCATAATCACTCGTTAACTCTTCGCCGGGATGGATGTCCCTCGCCGCTAATTCCAGTTCATACGCCGTTCCTATACAATTAGGATTAAAGCTGTGATTGATGTATCTTCCGTGGTCCCAGCACAGAACATATTCTCCTTTTTCATTTTGGTAAGCGTATTTGTAGACGATATCCCGCCGCAGCGGTTCCAGAGAATCGACGTAATCCTCGTCCAGAATCATATCTAAGTCATCCAATACCCAAACAATAGTTCCTTTAGGAATAAATTTGGTCGCGAATACGCCGAGCCCTATCTTTTCGTTAACGAAGCGAAGCTCCGTATCCGGATGAATCATACAAACCACCGTCCTCAAAATTTGATAAAGCAATTTAATAGATTTATCTAATAGTAATAGAGTATTTAATAATGAGAGATTTCGTGATAGAAATGGGTCTAGCTATCGCGGAGTCATGCAGGAGCGGAGAAGATAACGGCGAGGGAGGGGCAAAAAATCAATCAGTTAGGGGAGGGGATAATGGCGTTGAGCAGTAAAAGGAAGGGGATGGCCGATTTTGTAAAGGATGGTTGTCAAGGCTTAATGGTTGACAATTTCCTTATTCTGCTATACAATTTGATTACGCTTAATTTCCGATTATCACATCGGAAAGCGGGGGAACCAGTTATTGGGGCGAATCATTGCTTTACGAATGTAGGGAACCATCTTCCCGAGCCCGTCAGCTAACCTCGTCTGCAGTGGATGGGTCAAGACTGATATAGGAGCAAACTTGCTTACACTTTGACCCTTGTAGGGTCTTTTTGTGTATAGGGTCCCGCCGCTGACAGAGATGGGCTTTCCGTCAGGGCGGGACATTTTTGCTTTTATACACTGATTGGAATGGGGTGTTGAACGTGGATACCGAAGAATCGATTCTAAGCGAACCTCCGCCTATAGGCTCTTGGTTCCTGCTCATTACTAAGATAGGAAGAGACACGACTTGAACAGAATAAAGGAGGAATTGGAATGGCCCAGCCGAAGTATATCACCGATATCGACAAGATAACGGCTATACCGGAGGAAGAGAGACAAAAGCTTAAGCAAATAACGGAGAAGTTCGTTTTTCGGGTTAACGACTATTATTTAGGATTAATCAATTGGCAAGATCCCCATGATCCCATTAAGAAGCTGGTAATTCCCAATGAAGGAGAGCTTCTCGAATACGGCCGCTGGGATGCTTCCGACGAGGACACGAATTATGTGGTTCCCGGCTGCCAGCACAAGTATAAGACAACAGCTCTGTTGATTGTGTCGGAGGTTTGCGGCGCTTACTGCCGATATTGCTTCCGCAAACGGCTATTCCGCAACGATGTCAAAGAGGCGATGCTGGATGTAGATCCGGGAATTGAATATATTTCCCGGCATCCCGAAATCAACAACGTCCTGCTGACAGGCGGAGACAGTCTGATTCTCGCCACCTCCAAGCTGAAGATGATTTTCCAACGGCTTCGGGAAATCAAGCACGTCAAAATTATTCGCCTCGGCTCCAAAATCCCCGTTTTTAACCCAATGCGGATATACGAAGACCAGGAATTGCTGGATACGATTCGGACTTATTCGACTCCTGAACAACGAATATATGTAATGGCTCATATTAATCATCCGCGGGAAATTACACCGGAAGCGAAACGGGCATTTCAGGCGCTTCATGAAGCAGGAGCCATTGTTGTCAACCAGACTCCGGTGCTGAGAGGAATTAACGATGACCCTGTCGTTCTGGGAGAATTGTTAGACCAGCTATCCTGGGCGGGCGTCACTCCGTATTATTTCTTTATCAACCGTCCGGTTGCCGGTAACAAAGATTTTGTACTCCCCTTGAAGCGGGCTTACGAGATCGTGGAAGAAGCCAAAGCTCTCACTTCCGGATTGGGTAAGCGTGTGCGCCTCTCGATGAGCCATACTTCCGGCAAAATTGAAATTTTGGCGATTCAGGACGGCAAAGCGTATTTGAAATATCACCAATCCCGAGAGGGGCATTATGGCCGGTTTATGGTATTGGATTGCCCTGACGATGCGGCCTGGTTCGATGATTTGCCGGGCAATGAACAGTATTGGGAGAAGCCCAGGAAGAAAACCGATCAGGTGGTCTCTGTCAATGAGCTCCCCGACATGCCGCAAAGAAGGAGAGCAAGAGTAGCCCAGTCATAATTAATATAGCAGTGATATGAATACGAAGGCGTTCTGTGCTCCGGACTGAGGCAGGCGCCTTCATCGCGTTTTCGGAGCCGGGATTAATCTTCCACCCGGAAAAAAGAGCGAAGGGGTGTTGGTACGCCCCTTCGCTCCTGCTAATGATTTAATAAGTGCCATTGCTTGATAAATTCCGCGGACTGCCGGATATCGTGCAGCCATAAATGCTCCCGCATCGATTCCGAAAGCTCACCGGTTAGTGTAATTACTTCTTAACTTTAAACGTGTTGGTTGCGTCGATATAAGTTTGCTTGTTATCATCCATTTTATTGGCATTCGTCCAGAAAATTACTTGGTGGAAGCCGTTTTCGGATTCTACCAGTGTAAACAGATAAGCGATCTTGACTTTATCCACTTCTCCCCGGACTTCAAACTGGATGCCTTTGTTACCGTTAATATCTGTTTCAACAGGATCGGAATGGACGGCGTTGCCGATGAGAGAACCGTCTGTCTGCATGGACATAATCAAATCGTAGTATTCTTGCAGCGTAAATCCGTCGTCGAAATCTGTCTTGGGCTCGTTAAGAACCATCAGATAGTTCTCGTTTCCTGCAGAGAGATTAAGGGCTTGGAGGTCGGCTTCGTCGTTCAGCCCATTAGCTTCCGTCCAGCCGCCCGGCAGTGTAATTTCCGTCAAGTCTGCACTATCGGTAAGTACGACATCCTTGCCGCTCGTTTTGGAATCCGAACCGTTCCCGGCCGTAGTTTCAACATCATCTTTCAGAACCCGGAAAGAATTAATGACGTTAGTAAATTCTTCCTCGTACTCATCATAGCGTTCATCCAATGTCCAAGCAGCCAATTGATAGAAACGGTTGCCTTTCTCCAGGTATGTAATCAAATAACGGACTTTGATACCGGTAATCTCGGCCGAAATAACGGCTTGTTTTGCGGGGATGCCGTCAATTTGAATATCTTTGGTTTCACTGATTTTTGTATTTTCCGCGGTCATTTCGATGTTCTGATTAGCAACGGTCATGAAATCATCAAGCGTAGTATCGTCAGCAAATTCCGATTTAGCGAATGGAACAGCAATCACGTACTTTTCTTTCACAAGGTTGGCTGCGCCCAGAATGGCCTGCGCGTTTAGCGAGTCATTCTCTTTCCAATCCTTAGGAACAGTAATTTGCACGCTCTCGTCCTTGCTCTTCAGCTCTTTCCCGTCCGCCGCAGGCTTCTGGCTGGCCGTCGGGGAAGCCGAAGGCTCGGTGGATGCCGTAGGACTTGGCGAAGGGTCGGTTGTTGTCGGTGGTTTGTTATCCGAACCGCATCCGGACAAAATTCCCGCTGTTAGGACGGTAGTTGCCAACAGCACGTTCCATTTTTTCTTCATCATCGTACTTAACTCAGCCTTCTTTCTATAAATTGATAAATTAACAACATTTAATACTTTACCTAAAACTGCAAAAAAAAGAAACAGTAAGTTTGAAAAAAGTTATGAAAAATTATTTAACGGCTCCCTGATTATGAATAATTTAGCAGAGGTGGAGACGGATGAATGGCAAAATGCAAGCGGATGTGCTATATGTAGTTTCGGGGCATGAAACGATCCCTGAAGCCGGGGCCGGACCAAGGAGCGGGCTATAGCCTTGCCAATGGGATGGATAAGGCTCCGGAACGGTATCCGTCAGGAATAAGAAGGCTGCAAAGCGGATGTCGGGTGACGGTCCGTTAGAAAAAACATCAGGATAGACAGGAGGAATTTAATGATAATGGGCTGGTTAGATCTATTTCGCAAATGGAGCAAAAGCAAAGAGCAAGTGACGGAGGAAGCTCATGAACCCGCAGAAGCACCGGTGAAGCAGGAGCAGGAGCAGGAGACGATCGTGAAGTCCAAAGAGGAATTCCCCGGCTTCGCTCCTGTATGGATGGTGGAACTTCTGTACCGGCACAAGCCAATTCTGAATCAAGAACGGTTATACGCAAAGATGCAGAAATATACCGGGGAAGCCAGGCTCGACGAACATGCTCCTAAGGGTGCGCGGGATCGGGATCCGGTCGTATCGGAGGCCCATTCCGGCGAGCGGACGCGGCAAGATTTCGAACCTCTCTTATTCTATCATTCCAACTATATGGTCCAATACCGCGATGGAGTCGTTCCTGCGCAAACTTGTATCTTACCCTCTGAGCGTCCGCCGGAAGCGGCCTTGTATGAAGCTGCACTGCAGCAATCGTGGCATTGGCCGGATGCCCGCCAAGTGGTCGGAGGCTGCCGTTATTCCTTGCTGCTGACCGATTTCTGCGCGGAAGGACTGAACTATAAAGAAAGATTGAAACTGTTTCAGAGCGCTCTGTGCGCTCTTCTGGAAACGGCGCCTTGCGAGGCCATCTATTGGAAAACAAGCGGCAAGCTCGTTCAGCCCGAGGAATATTTACGGGCAATTTCTGAAGGGGAATGGCTGCACGGGGCTATGAACGTGCGATTATACAAGGCGGAAGGGGACGGGACAGGCCAGCCGGAAATGCTCGTCGATACATGCGGTCTTGCCGCGATGGGGGTGCCTGACCTGCAGTGTCATTTTACCGGTCTTGATCCGAATGAAGTAGCCACCATACTCGTCGATCTCGCCTATTATTTGTATGAAAGGGGCGACATCATTCGAGACGGGGAAACGATCGGTTCCGCAGAGAGCCAGCGTTGGCGCTGCGAGCATCAGCACTCGTTAAATGAACCGCGAAGGCGTGTGATCGACCTCAACCCGGGTGAGCCTTATTCCGCAGGAGGGCAGCTTCATGGCCGTTAAAGAGACGGCTGGAATAGCAGGAGAATTATTTACCTCAACGGCGATGTCCGTTATGTAAATCTATGAAAATATAAATATGCCAAAATGCCTCTTGATTGTTACAGAGAAACATTGTATATTACGTTAGGAGACTATATTTAGTGTTCATCTTCGACGACAGATACTAGATATAGAGAGTTAACTGAATATAACAGATAGAGAAGAAGGTGTCAGATTTGACTTAATAGGGAATCCGGTGTGAATCCGGAGCTGTCCCCGCAACTGTAAGTGCGGATGAAATGAGCATACCACTGTATAGGCAGCGTCTTGGGGCGGGTCTATACGGGAAGGGCTCAAAGTAGGATGAAGCACAAAGCCAGTAGACCTGCCTTCTATCTCTGCAAGTTTCGCATCTTCGGGGAATGAGAGGTTGAAACGACACGGAGCAGAGCCCATTTTATGGCTCTGTAGCTTTCATGCTGTCGTTTTTGGCCCACCACCGGCGGATGGGCCATTTTTAATGCATTGGAAGTTCTAAATTCCGGGGCTTGGCGGAGTTAATTGCTGCCAGCCGGCATCCTGCTATCACATTTTACTTCAAAAGTGGATAGGTAGATTGCTATGGAACGACCCCGAACGTGGATGCCCATGGAGGTAGCTATGCTTATCGTATTTGACTCTAAGACAGGAAACGTGAAACGGTTCGTGAACAAATTGGAGCTGGAATGCGTTCAAATTACGGAAGGGTTAACCGTCGACCAGCCCTATGTGCTGATTACTTATACTACGGGTGTGGGGCAGGTTCCGCAGACGACCCTGAAATTTCTGGAGGAAAATAGCCGGTGGCTGCAAGGGGTTGCTTCCAGCGGCAATATGAACTGGGGAGCCCGTTACGGCTTGGCCGGAGACCGGGTGGCCGAGATGTACTCGGTGCCTTTGCTGATGAAATTCGAGCTGAGCGGCACGAACAAAGATGTCGAGCGATTTAAACAGGAGGTCAATCAAATTGTCCACGCAACTTTCCAATTGGATACAGCTTAATAATGAAATTATGGTGCTTAAGGACGGCAAATTCCAGTTTGACAAAGACCGGGAGGCGGCCCGAAGCTATTTTGTCGATTATGTGAATCAGAACACGGTTTTCTTCCATGATCTGAAAGAGAAGATCGATTATTTGATCGAGCACGACTATTATGAGAAAGAGCTGTTCGACAAATACGACTTTGCCGAAGTGAAGAGCTTGTATGAGGGGCTGTATGCCCGGAAGTTCCGCTTTCCGTCCTTTATGAGCGCTTTTAAATTTTACAACAATTACGCGATGAAGACGAATGACGGGACCAAGTTTCTGGAGCGGTATGAAGACCGGATTGCGGTCGTAGCGCTGTTCCTGGGCAACGGCGATATGCAAAAGGCGAGGGAATATGCGGATCTGCTGATTTCTCAGGAATATCAGCCGGCTACGCCCACGTTCCTGAACGCAGGCAAAAAGCGGCGCGGGGAGCTGGTCAGCTGCTTCCTGCTGGAAGTGGATGATTCGATGAACTCGATCGGATTCGCGATCAATTCGGCTCTGCAGTTAAGCAAGATCGGCGGCGGTGTCAGCCTCAATCTAAGCAAGATCCGTGCGGCCGACGAACAAATTAAAGGGCTGGACGGCAAAGCAAGCGGAGTTCTGCCGGTTATGAAGCTGTTCGAGGATGCCTTCTCCTATGCGAACCAATTGGGCCAGCGTGACGGCAGCGGGGTCGTTTACCTCAACCTGTTCCACGCCGATATCCATGAGTTTCTGGATACGAAGAAGATTAACAGCGATGAGAAAATCCGGATCAAGACGCTTTCCTTGGGCGTCGTTGCTCCTAATAAATTTTTCGAATTGGTGGAGCAGGATAAAGACATGTACCTGTTCTATCCGCATACGGTTTATCGTGAGTACGGAATGCATCTGGACGATATGGATATTACGGAAATGTACGACGAGCTGGTCAATAATCCGAATATCCGCAAGAAGAAAATCGTCGCCAGAGACCTCATCATAAAAATTGCGCAAATTCAGATGGAATCCGGCTACCCATACATAATGTTCGTCGATAACGCCAATGAATATCATGCCCTCAAAAAAATCGGCCGGGTGAAGTTTTCCAATCTGTGCAGCGAAATCGCCCAGCTTAGTGAAGTATCCACCATTAACGATTACGGGGTAGAGGATGACATCCATCGCGACATTTCCTGCAACCTGGGATCGCTGAATATTGTGAATGTGATGCAGAACAAGCGGATGAGGGATACGGTTCATCTGGCCATGGATGCGCTGACCGAGGTGAGCGACCGCACCAACATTGCCATCGTTCCTTCTGTCGCCAAAGCTAACCGGGAGCTTCATTCCGTCGGCTTGGGGGCCATGAACCTGCACGGATTTCTGGCCTCGAACAAAATTCCGTACGAATCGAAGGAAGCGATCGATTTTGTACGCACCTTCTTCATGATGCTCAACTTCTATTCCCTGGAGCGGTCGATGCTGATTGCCAAGGAAAGGAAGGAAACGTTCAAGGATTTTGAGAAAAGCGAGTATGCGAACGGAGCTTATTTCGACCGGTACTTGGATAATGATTATTCTCCGCGCACGGATAAAGTGAAAGCATTATTTGAAGGCCATGTGATCCCGACCAAGGAAGATTGGCTCCGCTTGAAGGAGCTGGTTCAAGAGCATGGAATCTATCATGCCTACCGGATGGCCATTGCCCCGACAGGGTCGATCTCATACCTTCAATCCTCCACCGCGTCTATTGCGCCTATCACGCAGAGAATAGAGGAGCGCGAATACGGGGATTCCAGAACGATTTATCCGATGCCGTTCTTGAATGAGGACAATTTCTTCTATTATAAAGAAGCTTATGATATGGACATGTACAATCTGATAGACCTCGTTGCCGAGGTGCAGGTGCATATAGATCAGGCCATCTCGACCATTCTCTATGTGAAGGATGATCTGACGACTAGAGATTTGGCCAAGTATTACATTTATGCGCAGAAAAAAGGGCTGAAGACCCTCTATTATACCCGCACGAAGAAAAGAACGATTGACGAATGCATCAGCTGCGTTGTTTAAGGGCGGCTTAAAATATATTGAACTGGCGACAGGGATAACAGCGATCGGGTCCCTGACTCGATAACGAATTTGACAAGGAGGATTCAGGCAGAATGAAGGCATTCGAAGCGGTGAACTGGAATTCGCCGGAAACGGACTATACGGAAATGCTATGGACGCAAAATACATCCCAATTTTGGCTGGATACCGAAATTCCAATATCCAAGGATTTAAAGACGTGGACCAAGCTAAACGACGATGAGAAGACTACCTTCATGAGAGTATTGGGCGGGCTGACGCTGTTGGATACGGAACAGGGAAATGTCGGCATGCCTATGATTGCGCAGCACGTCGAAGACAAGCAGAAGAAGGCGATCCTCATTTTTCAGGCTGCGATGGAGGAAATTCATGCGAAGAGCTACAGTACGATTTTTACGACGGTAGCCAGCTCGGAGAGGATCCGCGATACGTTCGAATGGGTGCGCGAGAATAAACAGCTGCAGTACAAAACGCACCGTATCGATTCCTATTATCAGAGCATTAAGGAAGGGGATCCTCTTAGCCTGTATCAGGCGATGGTTGCGTCCGTCTTCCTGGAGAGCTTCCTGTTCTATTCCGGCTTCTTCTATCCGTTATATTTGGCCGGACAAGGCAAGATGGTAGCCAGCGGAGAAATCATCAAGCTGATTATCCGTGACGAAAGCGTGCACGGGGTATTCGTCGGCTTGCTCGCGCAGGAGGTCTTCCAGAAGCTAAACGAGGAGGAGCAGAAAGCGGCCTCTGCGTTCGTCAATGACCTTCTGATGGATCTGTATAAGAATGAACTGGAATATACGGAGAAGCTGTATGATCCGATCGGTTTGACCCATGAAGTAAAAAAATATATCCGGTACAACGCCAACAAAGCGTTGATGAATCTCGGGCTCGAGCCCTTGTTTGAAGAAGAAGAAGTTAACCCGGTCGTTCTTAACGGAATCCGTACGGAAACGAGTACGCACGACTTTTTCTCCACGAAGGGCAGCGGTTATCAAAAAGGAAAGGTAGAGCCGCTGCAGGACGATGATTTTCTGTTCCTTAATCAGAGGGTCCAGGAATCTAATATTTGGTGATAGGCCAGTAAACTGCGAAGGTTTCCAGAAGCCTTCGCGGTTTTTTTGTTCAAATATAAGTAAGTATAACGGGCTGTCCTAAGGACGGCGATGCCGTTTATCCTTGAACGAAACCTCGACAGAAAATAGCGGAAGGAAAAATATAGAAGGAAATAGAATAGAGCAATGAAACAGGATTCTCTATTCAACCGGATTAGATTGACAAAGGAGAGTAATATGTCCAAACAAATCAGATATGACCTCTATACGATGTGTTTGCTCAAGAAAGACGATAAAGTACTTCTGATTGAGCGGCCTGATCATCGAGGCTTCCCGGGTTATTTAGGCCCCGGCGGCAAGGTTGATTTTCCGGAGAGCCCGGCGGAAGGGGCCGTTCGCGAAGTTTTGGAAGAAACGGGGCTGCACGTGAAGAGACTAATGTATAAAGGATTGGATGAATACGTCGTCCCGCAAACCAATTACCGGTATATGGTGTTCAATTATATATCGGATGATTTCGAAGGAGAGCTGCTGACGAATCCACCTGAAGGAAAGCTGCTGTGGGTTCCGATTCAAGAAGCGCTGGAGCTTCCTATGCAGCCCTGGTTTAGAAGGCGGTTTCCGATGTACTTTCAGGAAGGGACGTTCGAAATTTCCGTTGTTTGGGACGAAGAGAATAAATGTGCCCTAGAGGATAAAGTAAAGCGATTGTAATCGATTACGGATCGTTACAGGCTTCTGTTTGGGAGTAAACGGACTAAGGATGACCGCTTGTGGCCAACAGCGTCTTCAAGAATAACCTGAGGCTTTAAACGGTCATCCGTTACAAGTTTATTCGTTAGATTTAAAGGATCGAGACTGCTCTTCGGTCTAGGATTGTTGACTTCCAGCGGCATTAGTCTTTTCTTGTTCTCTCAGCTTTCTTATGAACGTGTTGACAGCCATTGTGGAAGGGGATTTCGGATCTTTAAGAATGGAAAAATCCCGTGTCATCTTTTTCCCTGCGATGGCAATTTCGCTCAAATCTCCGGACGCCAATTCTTTCCGGATGACCCTACGGGACAAAACCGCGATGCCAAGTCCGGCCATGACCGCTTCCTTCACCCCCTGATTGCTGTTAAACACGAAGGATCGCTTCACCCGGAGGCCGGATTCCATAATGAAGCGGTCGCTGTACGCACGGGTTCCGGACCCCGTCTCCCGGAAAACCCATACTTGATCCTGCAGCTCCTTCGGCTCTATCGGCGCCAGGGAACAGAGAGGATAATCGTTAGGTGCCACCAGCACCATTTCATCCTTGGCAAACGGCGGGGCTACGAGCAGCTCCGGGAACTCGACCTCACCTTCAATCAGACCGAGATCGAGCTCATTCGCGCGGACTCCTCTCGAGATTTCTTCCGTATTGGCAATCGTCACGTAAACATCGACCAGAGGATAGTCCATCGTATAATCCGCCAGCAAATGTGGAAGCACGTACTCACCGATAGTAAAGCTGGCCCCGATAGTCAATGAACCGGTTACTTCATTCCTTAATAGGTGAATCTCTTCCTTGGCTTCCTCATATAAAGCCAGAATTTGTTTGGCCCGTTGATACAGGATAGAGCCGGCCTCCGTCAGTTTAACGTGCTTGGAGGTACGATGCAGCAGCTTGCTCCCCAATTCGTTCTCCAAATTCCGGATGTGAAGGCTGACTCCGGGCTGGGAGAGGTTCAGCTTCTCGGCCGCTCTGGAGAAATGGCTCTGCTCCACGACGGTAACAAACACTTTCAATGTATCTACAATCAATTCTAGCATCCTCCCAATCTGTTCTGCTATGCGTATTTATGGCAGGGGAGACGTCAGCGTCTCCACGAAGCGGGCGGCCGCCTCGGACAGTGAAATGTCCCGCCGCAAAGCAATTCCAACGCTGCGCTCCGGAATAGGCTCGCGAATAGGCAATTCGTACAAGCTGCGTGACTCCAGCTCCTTGCTGACGAATGAGCGGGTGACGAATGCGGCACCGAAGCCAAGCTGTGCGAGCTCGATTAGCAGCTCCAGGCTGCCCAGCTCGATATCGACCTCGAGGGGAAGGCTCTGCGCGGCAAACCACTGCTCGACGAATTGCCGGGTGCTGCTTCCTTTGGACAGCAGCAGGAGGGGCAGGCGGCCCAATTCCTCCGCCTCCAGAGTCCGCTCCGACCATTCCCGGTAGGCTTCCCCGACCACGAAGCAGTCCTGAATGGTCATGAAGGAGCGAACGTCCAGCAGCCGGTCCGCAAACGGCATGTGCACAATTCCGAGATCAATTTGCCCTTCTATCAGCCGCTTGGCGAGATCGGGGGTTTTGCCATGAGTCAGACGTATACGAATATTCGGGTACCGGGTACGGAAATGCTTCAGGTACGGCAGCAGCAGATAGCGGATGAGAGAGCCGCCGGCCCCGATGCGAAGCTCGCCGGTTTCGAGCTGCTTGAGCGAGCGGATCTTGGTCTCCCCGGCTTCCAGCAGGGAGAAGGAGGGCTCTACATATTCAAGCAGGGCCCGGCCTTCCGCGGTCAGCTCCACGCCTTTGGACAGCCGGTTGAACAGCTTGACGCCCAACGATTCTTCCAGTTGCTTGATCGCATAGCTGACGGACGGCTGAGTAATGTGCAGCTCCTGGGCCGCCTTCGTCAAATTTCCCGATTTGGCCGTATGAAGAAAAATACGATATCCTTCCAATGAAATCATGATATAGAGCACCTCTATGTCAGAGTATGGATATTTGAATTTCATTTATTCCAGTTTTCACATTATAATAGGAGTCAACCGGATAGTCAATGAATCGCCCGGCAAGTAAACAGGAATGTTTATTTACCGAAACGGACTTATGGAAATAGACAGGAGGTAGCTTGAGATGGCAGGTAATTCGTTCGGACAAATGTTTAAAATAACGACCTTTGGAGAATCCCATGGAGAGGCGGTCGGCGTCATCGTCGATGGGGTGACCCCGGGAGTGGAAATCGATACAAGCTATATTCAGAAGCAGATGGATAGAAGGAAGCCGGGGCAATCCTCCGTGACGACTTCGCGCAAGGAGTACGATATCGTGTCGATTCTGTCGGGAACCTTCGAAGGGAGGACGACCGGCACTCCGGTGTTCATGGTTTTATTCAATCAAGATATGAGGCCGTCCGCCTACGATTCCATTAAAGATTCCTTCCGGCCGGGGCATGCGGACTTCACATACCTGAAGAAATACGGGATCAGAGATCACCGGGGGAGCGGGAGAGCATCGGGCAGGGAGACCGCCGCACGGGTCGCTGCCGGAGCCTTGGCCCGGAAGATGCTGGAAAGAAGAGGCGTCAGTGTCGTAGCCTATACGACTGAGGTTGGCGGCATCCAGTGCAAAGATTTTGTGGAGAGCGAAATCGAGAACAACGTCGTTCGCGCTTGCGATCCGCAAGTGGTGGGGGCGATGGTGGACAAGATCGAATCGCTCGCCCGCGTTGGAGATAGCTGCGGCGGGGTCGTCGAATGCCGAATCCGAGGGGTTATGCCCGGGCTGGGCGAGCCTGTATTCGATAAGCTGGATGCGGAGCTGGCCAAGGCAATGCTGTCGATCGGAGCCGTCAAAGGGATTGAATTCGGAGCCGGTTTCAAAGCGTCCCAGATGCTGGGAAGCGAGCATAACGACCCAATGGACAGCAGCGGATACTTGAGCAACAATTCGGGGGGCATCATTGGCGGAATAAGCACCGGACAGGAAATTATTTTCCGTGTGGCGGTGAAACCGACCTCCTCCATCTCCGTTCCGCAGAAAACGATCGACGTTGAGGGCAAGGAGCAGATCATCCGCACCGAGGGAAGACATGATCCCTGCATCTGCCCGCGGATCGTTCCGGTGGTCGAGGCCATGGCTTGTATTGTGCTTGAGGATCATTTCAAGCGCCAGGCCGCTCTTCACCAATAATGGGTATGGATTGAATCAGAGGAAGCTTAGGCTTCCTCTTTTTTAAGTTTTGAGAGCTTATTCAGTTCCTTAGTTAAAACCGAACGCTTTTAGCGGATAGTGCCTCTTTCAATCAGCGGGCTGTCCCCAAATCCGGTTTGCGATTTTTCAGCACCGCTCAGCACCGGATATTTTCACTTTTTTGGACAGCCCCGGTCGTCCGCCGAATTGTGTAAAAGACAATCAAAACTGCAGGTGTTTTCTGGAAAAAGCTGCGAAGTGTCTAATTCTAGAGCGAAAGTGCAGGTGTTTTCTGGAAAAAGCTGCGAAGTGTCTAATTCTAGAGCGAAAGTGCAGGTCTTTTTTTGAAAAAGTCGCGTAATGCCTAATTCTAGAGCGAAAGTGCAGGTCTTTGGAGTGATTTTTGCGAAATGCCCTCATTTGGTCCAAAAGAACTGCACATTTGAGCGTCTTTCGCTCTTTTTTGGGAAATGGGGCGGATTCTAATGCACTTTTGCTCGTCTTTGCGACGTCCTTACCTACCCGGACGCGAAGAGTGGCTTTCCCTTGCTCGTCTTTACGACGTCCTCCTACCCGGACGCGAAGAGTGGCTTTCCCTTGCTCGTCTTTGCGACGTCCTTATCTACCCGGACGCGAAAAGTGGCTTTCCCTTGCTCATCATTTGCTTCCCGCAAAGTATCGTAGCAAATTCATGAAGAGCGACCGCGATTAGAGGAAGGTTTAGACGCCGACTCCGTTGGTGTGCGGACGGAATACGCTTCGAAGGCAACGCGTCACTATGCGGGAATTTTACAGGGCTCCGTTAGGAGCTTTTTTATTGAATGGATTGGCAAACACTCTGCATCACACTGCCTTTTAATCGCCCAGCCCGAACGCTTCGGCAAGCAATTGGTACGAGCGCACGCGTGCCGCGAAATCGTGGGTAGGGGTAATCACGACCACTTCATCGGTGCGATATTGTTCGCTGACCGCGAGCAAGCGTTCCTTGACCTGCTCCGCGGACCCGACAATCCGGCGCTCGCGCCCATGACGGATTCTCTCCCTGTCGAATTCCGTGTACGGGTAACTCAGGGCGGTCTCTACCGACGGAAAAAAGGACAGCTCCATGCCGAGCTCGAGACGCAGGAAAAACAAATCGGTGCTGGAGGCCAGCCGTTCCGCTTCCTCTTCCGTATCGGCGCATATAACCAGCACGGCTACGATCGATTTCGGCTTCTCATTCAGAAAGGAAGGGCGAAACTGCTCCTGATAAATCCGCATCGCATTCTCTCCGCCCGGCACGCCGAAGAACTGCGCATAGGCATAGGCCGTTCCCAGTTGAGCGGCTATCCGCGCGCTTTCACTGCTGGAGCCCAGCAGCCATATTTCGGGTGCCGTAGAGATCAGAGGAGCAGCCTGCAGTGCGGCAAAAGGATGCTCCTCGGGCAAATTTTGGTGCAAATAGCCGGTCAGATCTGCCACCTGTTGAGGGTAGCGGTCTATGCCGGTATATTTCCCCTCCTGAAGAGCCCTTGTCGCCAGGGGCAAGCCTCCCGGGGCGCGTCCCAGCCCGAGATCGATCCTTCCGGGATGAAGCGCTTCGAGCAGGCGGAAGTTCTCCGCCACTTTATACGGACTGTAATGAGGCAGCATAATTCCTCCCGAGCCGACCCGGATACGGGAGGTCGCCGCCGCCAGATGCGCGATCAGCACTTCAGGGCTAGAGGAGGCCAGCGCCTTAGAGGCATGATGCTCGGATACCCAATAGCGGGTGTAGCCAAGTTTCTCCGTTTCTTGCGCTAGTCGTGTCGTTTCCTTCAACGCATCTGCGGCCGTTCGGTTTTCGCCTATATGAGATTGGTCAAGAACGCCCAATTTTAACATTAAGATCACCTCTATACCGACTGTACCAAATAGTCCTGCGCGGGTCAAAAGTCTGTAGATTCTTATCATTCCGCTCCATCGCGAAGGAAATGCATGGGAGCTGAAACAGGCGACGGCTCCCTTTCTATTTGTAAAGCTCCTTCCCGGGAAGCATCGTTGCTGTAATACATAGCAGGCAATCAGGCCCTTGATCGGACATCCTCCGCGTTTAATGAGGAAAGTTTAATGGCTTGAAGAATAGAATGGGGGATAGGCGGCGAGTTTATACTGAATCCTGGAAGGGGGGAGCGATGTCGGGAAGACGGCCCGGAGGCGCGGTACGGATTTGCTTTGGTATGCCTATTCCAGGGCCTGTTAAGACTACGAAGGACTTTAGCTATGCCGCTGAGCAGGGAAGATCTGCTTCTTCCAACCAATTGTGTAAAGGAGATGTTCGATGAACCGGGTCAGAATTCTGTTAGCTTTCATGTTGATCGGCCTGCTGAGTGCCAGCACCGTCTTTGCAAGTCAGGGAGTTATTCCCGTATCCGAATTGAAGCCGGCTGTGCCTCTGGAGAAGCCTCAGCTTACCGGAGTTGGAGGCAAGCTGATTCTCAGCGATTCCCCGGAATCATTTACCAATCAGGGAGCGTTCTACAGGGATTCGGTTAGCGATTCCTTCCGCGTGTTCTGGCACCATCAGAATGCAGGGAATGAGACGGTGACGGTGGCGGTGGCCGTCACGAATGAGTCGGAGGAAGCGGTGCAGTTGTTTACGGAAGGCAGCGGGGTCGGAACGAGCTATTATGTCGACGTTGCCGGACAGGATGCTCTGGCCGATTTCATGGCAAGTAACTTCAACAAACAGTTTCTTACGACGCTTGCCCCCGGAGAAAGCTATTATATCGAATCTCCTACGGCGCCCACATACACGAACAGCGGAATCGCCCAATTCCTGGCCAAAACCAAGAAGGGTAACCGGCCTGCAGCGGTGACGGTAACCGTGCTGAATTATAAAGACCGCCCGGATAATCCGGTCACCGTTCCCGTGCTGCCTGGCGATTCGCATACGCGGGGAACCTTCCCGCATTATGACCGCGTAGGGACTCTGAAATACAACACCGCCATGGGAAATGCGCTGATCCGCATCTCCAGCGCCGAATCCGGTCAATGGAGCGATAAAATGCCCGGGGAATACGAGACAGGATATAACGCGGTAGATGGCGGCAGCGTGGTTAATAACGGAAACTACGGAGTCATGTACCGGCTTCAAGTGGTCATCGAGAACGGTCACCATCATCCCCGCGCGGTAACGCTCTATCACAATCCTTCGGGAGGATTTGGGCATTATGTGGTGAAGTGGGGGAACCGGTTGAAGCTGTCTGATTTTATTACTTATGAGCAAGCCTGGCCGTTTGCCGACTTCATACTGGGGGCCAACGGAAATACTTATAAATCCGAGATCAGCCTGACCGGCGGAGCGCCCGGTCCGCATGTCATTTATTTCACCAACCGGGATAAATAGAAAAAACTCCACCGCTGTCGTTCAAGGAAGAGCGGCTGCGGCTTGGGATGTTTTTTATCGGCAATAGTAAAACCGCTGCGGCTTTATAGGCTGCAGCGGTTTTCATCTTGGCAATGGCTCCGTCAGGAGCTTTTTTCACGATAGCTGGTAGCGGGTAGCGGCTGGGGCGGCAAAAATCTGCAAAAGTATATCATTTTGATCACTATCGATAGCTGTCGAGTTAAAGCCCGCAATCCAGTTTGAATAAAGATTTGGCTGATTTTCATGAAAATTCATGTATTGTTGCAGGCTTTTCTTTCGAACATCTCCATTCACTTCATGATTGATGTATTATCGCAGGAATTTATGTTGGCCCACGGAATGAATTCGCGGCAAGGATGTTTTCCTTCACTGCCCGGGAGTTAGCCCCCCTCCGAATCCATTTCAGCATGCGCCGGTCACTGATTCTGTGTTGTATGAAGCTTCAGGTCGTGTACCTTCGGAACGGAATGGACGCTTATCTTAATTACTAGTAAAACAAGGAATTTTTTTCCATAGAATAAACTCCTACGCCTGCTCGGTGACCGTCCGCACCAGGGTCCGGTCCGTGGCCTGCACCAGACGGACTAACAGCTCCTTGGCCGCCGCATAATCGTCGATATGCAGGATGGAAGCGGAAGTGTGGATATACCGGGCGCATACCCCCAGAGCTGCGGTAGGTACGCCCTTGCCGTACAGATGGACCTTCCCCGCATCGGTTGCTCCAGGAGAAACAAAGAATTGATAAGGAATATCATGGGTTTCCGCCGTATCGAGAATAAACTCGATCAATGCCTGGTTCGGGACGATGGAGCTGTCCAGAATTCGGACAAGCGTTCCTTTGCCCAAATGGCCGAAGGCTTGGCGGTCGCCTGTCGTATCGTTGGCCGGGCCCGCATCGAGCGTGTAACAAATGTCGGGTTCAATAAGCGCCGCCGCCGTTTGTGCGCCGCGAAGCCCGACCTCCTCCTGAACCGTTGCGCCGGTATAGAGGACGTTGGGGAAGTGCTGCCCCTTCAGCTCTTTGGCCAGCTCCAGTGCAAGGCCGACGCCGAAGCGATTGTCCCAGGCTTTCGCCATAATTTTCTTGCCGTCCGCCAGCGGGGTGAAAGGACAGACGGGAACGGCAGGCAGGCCCGGACGAACGCCCAGCTCCATTGCGTGCTCCTGGCTGTCGGCCCCGATGTCGATGAACATGGAGCCGATGTCCGCCGGCTTGCTGCGCTGCGATTCATCCAACAGATGGGGAGGGGTCGAGCCGATGACTCCGAATAACGTTCCCTGCTTGGTCAAGATCTGAACGCGCTGGGCGAGCAGCACCTGACTCCACCAGCCGCCCAAGGGCTTGAACTTAAGCATGCCATTGTCCTTAATGCCTGTGATCATAAACCCGACCTCGTCCATATGGCCGTTGACCATCACTTTGGGTCCGCTATCGTCGCCCCGCAGGACGCCGAAGATGCTGCCCAAGTGGTCGCTGATCACTTCCGTAGTCACCTTCTCCAATTCAGCGCGGACAAATCGGCGCACCTCATGCTCAAAACCGGGAGGCCCCGGCAGATCTGTCAAAGTGCGAAACAATTCCAGCGTATCGCGATTCATCTGGTACCTCCTTCCGGACCGCTGCAATGACGGACCGTTCTTTTTATATTATCTCTTCCTAAGTATAAGATGGTTTCTGCTGGAAAAACAATACAGGATTATAGAGCGAAGGTTGACAGGAAATTAACGGAAGCTTGCCGCGAAGTGATGCCGATAATCGCTATTACTACGGTAAAAAGGGCTCATCCGCTGTCGTCCCGTCCGGCCGGACTGCTGACAAGTGCGGACAAGCCATGGGGGATAATTTATTTGCGGGACAGGGGTCAATTTCCGGCAAAATCCTGTTAGAATGAAGGAGAAGAAAAAGAGCTCGGGAGGGCTGTCAATGACAAATTATTCGGAAGCGCCTTCATCCACCATTAAGCCGCTCATCCGGTTTCAGGTAATTAGCGACATCCACGTAACAACGGATGTGAACCACGATTTCAACCGGAACTTCGACCGGGCGTTGAAGGATATCCGGGAGCATTGTCCGGACAGCGCAGGGATCATGCTGGTCGGAGATATTACGGATTCCGGAATGGAGCCGGAATATGATGAAATGCTGAGAATATGGAAGGAGAACGGTCGGCCCAAGATGCTGTTTACGATGGGAAATCACGATGTGCGCTGGGCTGATTGGGACGACCGCAGGGAACGTTTTTTGCGCAAGACGGGAATGAAAGGCCTTTATCATGATCACTGGCTGGAAGGATATCATTTTATTTTTTTGGGAACGGAGCAGGGGTTGAAGGACGATGCTTATTTATCAGACGTTCAGCTGAACTGGTTCGAGGAGAAGCTGGCGGAAGGATCGGATTCCCGCAAACCCGTATTCGTATTTCTTCATCAACCGCTGAAGGACGGGGTGGCCGGTTCGCGGGATTGGCATGGAGTCGTGCAGGATTCGCAGATGAAGAGCATTCTGGCCAAATACCCGCAAACGATCTTGTTCACCGGGCATTCTCATTGGGAATTAGGTTCCGCTCGCACCATGTACCTGTCGCGATACGGGACTATGCTGAATACGGCTTCCGTGGCCTACCTGTCGACGGATACGGAGGATTACAAGAAGGGAAGCCAGGGCTATTATGTAGAAGTGTATGAGGACGAGGTGGTGGTTAGAGGCAGGGATTTCGCCTCCGGCTCCTGGCTCGCATCCGCCGAGTATTCGGTGAAATATCCGGTTGCCAGTCCGGATGAGAAGGGAAATCGTTCTGAGCTTCCATAAAAGAAATTACGGCAGGCCAACTTGGGCCTGCCTTTTGTTTTAAACATAATTCACTAGCTGCCTTCATACTATTCTATAGCGGATCTTGTCCCACATACGACATGCCTGCCGAGAATGGATGATAGCTTTCTTGCGTCACTACGGTCTTATAGATCGTTTTAAAGCGATAGAGAAAGGAAGAAGCAGATGAAGAGCAACGGGCCGGACATAGCTATATTGGGCATAGGCACTGCCGTGCCACCTTACCGGCTGGAACAGGAGGAAGCCTCAAGCAAGCTCACCGATGCCCTGGTCGAGTCGGGGCATCGGCAGGCGGCGCGCTGGGCCGGTAAAATATTTCGCAACTGCGGCGTAGAAACGCGCTACACCTGTGAGCCCGAGCTGTTAAACCGGGGTGACCGCTGCCGTTATGTAGCCTATTCGCGCCCCCAAGAGGTGCCCTCCACCGAGGAGCGGATGGAGAAATTCCGAATAGAGGCGGCGCAGCTTGGCTTCGAGGCGGGAAGCCTGGCGTTGAAGGACAGCCGGATAAGTCCGGGCGACATTACCCATTTGATTACGGTCAGCTGTACCGGTTTATTCCTGCCCGGGCTGGATGCCGTCCTTGTCCAGCAGCTTGGCCTGCCCGCCGACGTCGAGCGGATTCCGCTGACTTTCCTCGGCTGTGCTGCCGGGATGACGGCACTCCGGCTGTCCCGCCGCATGGTCGAGCACCTCCCGCAGGCGAAGGTGCTGATCGTCAGCGTCGAATTGTGCACGCTGCATATCCAACACGCAGCAGACCGGGAGGCGCTGTTCGGCGCAGCGTTCTTCGGCGACGGGGCATCGGCCTGCGTGGTCGGTGGCGCGCATTCCTCTGAACGGGGAATGCTGGCCTTGGGCCGCAGCCGAACGGTGCTCTTCCCCGAATCGGCTGACGAGATGATATGGAAGGTTGGAAACTACGGCTTTAACTTGTATCTGTCGCCGCGCATTCCGCAGCGGATCGGTGAGTATGTGCCTCCCGAAGTGGAGCGCCTTCTGGAAGGCGGCCCCGCCCCCGAATTTTGGGCGATTCACCCCGGCGGCCGCGGCATTATCGATACGCTGCAAACGATATATGGCTTAAGCGAGGAACAGACGGCCGCCAGCCGAAAGATTCTCCGGCGATATGGCAACCTTTCGTCGGCGACGATTCTGTTCGTGCTGGAAGCCATAAGATGTTCTATGGAAACGGCCGAAACCGCCCGGAAAGAAGGAATCGCCTTGGCCTTCGGACCCGGCCTTACAGCGGAAATTATGCAAATGGCTTATGTGCCGCCTGCAAGCCGCGGATAAGCGGAAGGGCGGAGTAAAGGAGGGACTCCATTGATTCCATCGTTGAAGCGGAGAGCGGCGGAGCCGGAGCTGATGGACGATTTGACAGCCGGAGGCCCGGATTTGAGTGAAGCGCTGCGCCATTTGCGCCGGTTGAACCGGATTTTTGCCGCTTCCGGGCCGACGCTCTATGGAGTCCGGCAGATCTGGTCGGCAGCGGGACAGCCGGAGCGATTCTCGATATTGGACATCGGTGCAGGCTCGGGGGATGTCAACCGGCGGCTTCTGCGCTGGGCGGACCGTGAGCGGATCGATCTGACCATCACGATCTCGGATATTACGGAGGAGGCGTGTGAGGAAGCACGGCAATTATTCAGCCGGGAACCGAGAGTGAGTGTCGTCCGCCAGGATTTGTTCCAGCTGCCGGAAGGCTGCGCGGATATTGTGACCGCCACCCAGTTTGTCCACCATTTCGCATCCGAACAATTGCCGGGGGTCGTCCGGCAGATGCTGAAGGCTTCAAGAATGGGCATTGTCATACAGGATATTCACCGGCATTGGCTCGCCTGGCTGGCTGTCTGGTTGGTCACCCGGTCGATTTCACGCAACCGCTATATCCGCAACGACGGCCCGCTATCCGTGGCCAAAGGGTTCCGGGCCGAAGAGTGGCAGCGTCTGAGGGACACCTTGCCGGTCCCCAACCTGTCCATAACCTGGCGGCCGTTGTTCCGATACGTGGTGACCGCTCTAAAGCCGGTCAACTAAGCATTGGCCGGCTCCGGCCGTCGGGAAGGAGGGGGGACGATGCGAAGGTACGATGCGGCAGTAATCGGCGGAGGAGTCGCCGGGAGCAGCATGGCGGCGGCTCTGGCCGGAATGGGTTGGAGCACCGTCTTAATTGATCAGGATACCTGTCCCCGGCATAAGGTGTGCGGGGAATTTCTGTCTCCGGAATCGCTGGACAGCTTGTCCGTCCTGGGTCTGCTGCCGCTGCTCCAGCTGCTGCAGCCCAGCGCGATGAGAACAGTCCGGCTGACTTCGGTCAACGAATGGACACTGGACATTCCGTTGCCGGGGACGGCGCTCGGGATCAGCCGTTTCGCTCTGGATCATGCGCTGCAGCAAGCTGCCCAGGAGCGGGGGGCGGAGCTCATAAGCGGCACCGCTGTTATTTCGATAGGCAGCAGGAACGGGGAGGGGCACCGGTTAGAGCTTCGCGGCCGGAGCGTGCGGCAAATCGTCGAAGCCCGTGCGGTGATTGGTGCCTGGGGGCGCCGCCCCCGTACCGGACTGGCTCCGGCCGCATCCGTTCTTCACCAATCGTATGTCGGGGTGAAAGCCCACTATTTCGGCATGGAGCGAGGAGACCGGGTCGAGTTGTATCTGTTTCCGGGGGGCTATTTGGGCATAGCCCCGATTGAAGGAAATCGTCATAACGTGGCCGCGCTGATGACCAGGGAAGCCTTCTATCACGCGGGAAAATCCGTGCAAAACGCTATAGAATGGGCGGCCGAACGCAATCCCGCCTTGCAGCGAAGGCTCGTTGGCGGAATGCCGCTTGCGGAGACACGAGCGGCCGTATACCCTGTAGCCATCAGCCGAAAGCCAACCGCCTGGGGGCAGGTGCCCCTCGTCGGAGACGCTGCTGTGATGATTCCTCCTCTATGCGGGGACGGAATGGCGGTAGCTCTGCGCACGGTCGTATTATGTTCGCGGTGGGCGGACGAATTTCTGCGGGGGAGCCTCGGGCTGGACGAATGGAGGCAGCAGTATACCCGGGCCTTGCGGCAAGAATGCATGCCTCCGCTGCGATGGGGAAGATGGCTGCAAAAGATGCTTGGCAGCCGGGTAACGTCTCCTCTGTTGTTCCGCTTAGGATATCGGCTTCCCGGTTTGGCCGGCCGGATGGTCGAGAGGACCCGGATAACCTGTGTGAACCCGAGAGAACGGTAGAGGAGGAGGCATGCGCGGCTGTGCGGTTAAAATGAGGGGCTTGTGAGATAAACTTTTGTGCGTCTGGGGGAGAAGGTTGTGCTGCAATGGTTTGCCACACTGGCGGTCCGATATTCTCGTGCGATTGTAGCCGCGTGGCTTGTCTTTCTTGTGGTATGCGGAAGCTTCGCCGTCAAGCTCCCTGCCGTACTGCAGGATCACGGGCTAAGGGTAGAAGGGGACTATGCCCGGACGCAGCAAATATTAGCTGCGGATTTTCATATACCGGACGAGCCGGTGATCCTGCTCTTTGAGAACAAGAATCCGCTCTCTCCGCAGCGGTTTCATCTGGAAATCGCCAGTATGCTTCGGCGGGTGGAGCAGGTGAACGGCATCCGGGAGGTGATCTCCCCATGGACCAGGGAAGGAATGCTGCAGGAAAAGGCAGCTTATGCTTTGCTGGTGCTGGATACCCCTGCCCGCGAGACTCAAAAGGTTCTAGACGACATTAGAAGTCTATTCCCCGATAACGATCGGTTGGCGGTTTCAATGACCGGGAAGCCGGTCGTTCAGGAGGATGTCAACCGGACCAGCCATGCCGATTTGACCCAGGCGGAGATGATAGGGGTACCGCTGGCGTTCATCATCCTTTGGATCGCTTTCGGAGGCTTCATCAGCTCCATGATCCCCGTTGTTGTAGGATTGATCGGGGTGATAGGGACCATGGGTATTATGTATGGGCTGGGAACCCGATTGGAGCTGTCCATATTCGTATTGAACGTCATTCCTATGGTGGGGCTGGCGTTAAGCATCGATTTCGCCCTGATGCTGGTCAGCCGCTTTCGCGAGGAGCTTCGTAGGCATCCGCTCCCGAAGGCGCTGGGCATCGCCATGTCCACAGCCGGCCGGGCTGTATTTTTTTCCGCTTTATGCGTATACCTGGGACTGGCGGGCACTTTGTTCATCCGGATGCCCATTTTTAACTCGGTCGCGATCGGCGCCATGATCGTACTTACCGTTTCGCTGCTGCTAACGTTCACTTTGGTCCCGGCTCTGCTGGTGCTGGCAGGAGGACGGCTGCAGGCGGAAGGCCGAGGGCGCCGGATTGTCCGGAGCAGCTTATGGGCCGCTCTATCCGCTTATGTCATGCGGCGGCCGGTCCTAATGGGTACGCTGGCCTCTGTGGCTCTTCTTGTCTGTCTCCTGCCCCTCGCCCGGATGGAAATGACCGTTCCCGATGCCACCTCTTTGCCCCGTCATTACGAATCCCGTCAAACTGCGGAGCGGTTCGCCGCATATTTTTCCCCTCCCACTGTCTCGCAAGTGTATATGGTAGCGGAAGCCGGACAAATTCACCCGGACCGAAACGATTGGCTGGCCGTCTATGATCTGGCGGAGCGATTGCGGCTCAGCCCCGGCGTATTAAGAGTCGAAACTGTCTTCGACCGGCTTTCCTTGACCCCTGGGCAGCTTCATATGATTACTCAGAACGCCGAGTTGAAGAAAAGGTTCGGCCCGCTATTAGAGCCCTTCGTTCAAGGAAACCGCATGCTCATTGCCGTGACGTTGAATGGCGGCCCTTCCTCCAAGACAGCCATCGATTGGGCCCGAAAATGGGGGGCGGAGGAGGAGCTGTCATCCCGTCTCTCCATCCAGGTTGGCGGGGAGCCGAAATATCAGCAGGAGGTCTATGATGAAATCAGGACTAAGCTTAAATATGTTTTCTTATTTGTATTCGGGTCCAACTTCCTTGTTCTGTTTCTCGCTTTCCGCTCCTTGTGGATACCGCTCAAAACGATTCTGATGAATCTGTTAAGCCTCGGAGCTTCCTTCGGCATTCTTGTATGGATATTCCAAGACGGCAGGTTCGGGTTGGAGCCGACCAGCATCGCCATCATGATACCGGTGTTTGTTTTCGGCCTGACGTTCGGTATCAGCATGGATTACGGGGTGTTTCTGCTGTCGAGAATTTATGAAATCTATCTCCAGACTAAAGACAATGAACGTTCCGTACTGGAAGGATTGACAATCACCAGTAAAATAATTTCCTCTGCGGCGGCGATAATGATCGCAGTGACCGCTCCTTTCGCTTGGGGAGGGGTTGCGGGGGTTAAGCAGCTTGGCATAGGAATTGCTGCGGCCATCCTAATCGATGCCACTATTGTTCGCATGATGCTCGTCCCGTCTTTGATGAAGCTGCTCGGCCGATGGAACTGGTGGGCTCCCTAACGATAATTTTCGTGTATATTTGAATAAGAATTCGTAATTGGGCAGGTATAAATGGTTGACTTATATAGTTAAGTTTAATAAACTAAACTGCATAAACCTCTGGGAGGTGACAGGGTGGACGAGTATTTGAAAGTAATGGATCAAATTAATCAGTCCTTCGAACAGTTTCAGTCCTTGGTTTGGCAGAATACGAAGCAAGCGGAGCGTCTGAAGAGCTATCACCTGACACCGCAGCAGGAGCTGTTCATGTATTATATTATCCGCAATCAGCCGGTTACGGCGAACCAGATTGCCGCACATTTTCAAATTTCCAAAAGCGCGGTCAGTCAGGTGCTGCCGAAGCTGGAGGAAGGGCGGATGATTACGCGCCGGACGAATCCCGACAACCGAAGGGAGTCGTTCATCCGGCTGGGGGAGCGTGGAGAGGAATATGCCGCGCTGCTTCAATCGATTGACGAATGGCTCGTGCGCCGGTTTTATTCCAAGGTCCCGCTCGAGGATCTCCGGCAGGTGCTTGACGTTCTGCAGCGTCTGGTAGTTGCGTCCAGAGAGGACGCGGGAACGGCGCAATCCGGCAATGAAGCGGATAGCTAGCGATTAAGTCTAAGAGAGGGGAACTATTCTAATGAAGGAAAAGAAGCTCGAGCGTCTGACGGATGCCGTCTATTTTATGCCGCCTGAGGAGGAAACCGACCGGCCTGTTCTCGCCGCAATTTGCGGCCGGGAGCGGACATTGATTATGGATGCGGGAAATTCTGCGTCGCATGCCTCGCTTCTTTTGGAGGCGCTGGCGGAACGGCAAATCACGAAGCTTCACGCGGTTGTGCTAACCCATTGCCATTGGGATCATGTTTTCGGTGCGGATCGGCTTAATCTACCGGTCATTGCCCATCTGCAGACGAAGCAGGCACTGGAGAATATGGCGAAGCTTTCATGGACGGACGAAGCTCTGGATGAGAGGGTGCGGGAAGGAAGTGAATTTCTCTTCTGTGCGGACATGATTAAGAAGGAATTCGCCCACAACCGCGATATCCTTATCCGGCTGCCGGATCAAACCTTCACCGATAAGCTGGACATCGATCTGGGCGGCGTCCGCTGTATCGTTGAACATGTGGGGGGAGATCACTCATCGGATTCCACCATTATTTATGTGGCGGAGGATGGCCGGGCAGGAGGAGTTCTGTTCTTGGGAGACTGTATGTACCCTGATCTTGGCGGAAAATATACGGTCCAGGCTGTTCTTGATCTATTGGAAAAGCTGGATCGGTATGACGCCGATTGTTATGTGCTGTCGCATGAAATGCCCTTATCCCGCAACGAGTACCTGGAATATAGCGGTTTGTTAAAGCTGCTGTGTTCTATTACGGTGGAAGCGGAAGGGGAGCTTCATCGAATCCTCCAAGAATATACCCGTCGGGTGGGGAAAGAGCCCGGGGAAATCGAGCTTGAAGCGATTCACTGCTTTGTTAACGGCTGGACTGCAAAATAATTGAAACTAAAAAGGGTTTAAGTATTGCATTGGCCTCAAATATATGCTATTTTTGTAAAAACATATATAACCAATCAACTTAGTATGGATTAGTTGTTCTTTTGTTGTGATGTGAAGCAAAATTTACCACGTTTTACTGCGTATGGATGAATCATGGCGATTTAGGAAAGAGGATTGACGAACGAAACCGGGATGGGGTATACTGAGGCTTGTATTTCTCAGGAACAACAAAACTGAATACGGCATTTTCTTATCCAGAGAGGCGGAGGGACAGGCCCTATGAAGCCCGGCAACCGATCGTGCGCGAGCAGCGTGCGGTGACAATGGTGCCAATTCCTTCAGAATCGAATGATTCTGGCAGATGAGAAAGGACGGTTTCGATTAGATCGGAAAGCCCTTTTTGCTCTGCATGAGGGCTTTTTCTTATATTGAGGTGAATCCATGATTGAATTGCGCCATGTGCAAAAACAATACCAAAGCGGTTCCCATACGACGTACGCTTTGCATGACATCGATTTGAGCATTGAGCAAGGGGAAATTTTCGGAATCATCGGGCATTCCGGTGCCGGGAAGAGCACCCTTCTCAGAAGTATAAATTTGCTGGAGCGTCCGACAGCCGGCTCCGTTGTCGTCGACGGAGTGGAGCTTACGGCACTTTCCACGAAGCAGCTGCAGGAGCAGCGGAGGCGGATCGGAATGATATTCCAGCATTTCAATCTCCTGTCCTCGGCAACCGTAGAGGAGAATGTCGCTTTCCCGCTTAAGCTGATCAAGACGCCGAAGGCGGAAGTGAACCAACGCGTGCGGGAGCTGTTGGAGCTGGTCGGCCTGACGGAGCAGAGCAGGAAATATCCGGCCCAATTGTCCGGAGGACAGAAGCAGAGAGTCGGCATCGCCCGGGCTCTGGCCACTAACCCGCATGTTCTGCTTTGCGATGAGGCAACTTCCGCCCTGGACCCGCAGACGACGAATTCGATCCTCAGTCTGCTGCTGGATATTAATCGCAAGCTAAGGATCACGATTGTCTTGATTACCCATGAGATGCATGTTATCCGTTCGATCTGCGACCGGGTGGCGGTCATCCATCAGGGCCGGATCATCGAACAGGGCCCTGTGGCAGAGGTCTTCCTGAAGCCTCGGCATGAAGTGACCAAACAGTTCATTGAGCAAGTAGCGGATAGCATCGATTTCCGGGACGAGAAGCTCTCTCCGGACTCCACGATTTTAAAGATCAATTTTCTTGGCGAATCTACTTACGAGCCAATTTTGTCCCGCGTGGTGCAGGAAACGGGCGTAACGTTCTCGATCCTGCAGGGAACGATTTCCCGGATGAAAAGTACCCCGTACGGGCAATTGGTTGTTAAGATTGAGGGGCCTCGGCAGGCCGCGGATGATACCGTAAGCTTGCTTATAGAACGCGGGCTGGATGTGGAGGTGTACGAGCATGGATTGGGCTAGTATCGATTGGGCCGAAATTGCCCGGGAGACGAAGCAGACGCTGATCATGCTGGGTCTCTCCACTCTGTTCACGTTTATCATCGGCTTGCCGATGGGTATTCTGCTCTATTTGACAACCAAGGGAAATTTGCTGCAGAACCGGGCTGTCAATCTGATCATTTCGTTCATCGTTAACGTGCTGCGTTCCGTGCCATTTGTTGTCCTGATGGTTGCACTTATTCCGTTAACGAAACTGATGGTCGGGACCTCTATGGGAGTCAAGGGAACGATACCTCCGCTTGTCATTGCGGCCGCTCCGTTCTTCGCCCGCCTCGTAGAGACCGCTCTGCGGGAAGTGGACCGCGGCGTTATAGAAGCTGCCCAATCCATGGGGGCGGGACGCGCCCAGATCGTCTTGCGGGTGCTGCTGCCGGAGTCGCTCCCGGGCCTGATTGCAGGGATCACCATCACCACCGTCACGCTGGTATCTTATACCGCCATGTCGGGCATGATCGGCGGTGGGGGGCTGGGGGATCTTGCCATCCGATATGGATATCAGCGCTTCCAGACGGAAGTCATGATCGCCACCGTACTTATATTAATTATTTTGGTGCAAGTTTTGCAGATGGTCGGGGATCGTCTCGTTCTCCGATTCATCCGCAAATAATGCAATAGATAAATTAAAGAAAAGGGGAGAAACCTAATGAAAAAACAGGTAGTACTTGCATTTCTTCTTATTATCGCTTTAGTCGCCCTTGCGGGCTGCGGACAGAAGAACGCGGCTCCTACGCCGTCGTCTTCTCCTTCTGCTTCGCCATCCGGCTCCCAAGGCTCCGAGCCTGCCGCTAAGGAGGTTACCTTGAAGGTGGGAGCATCTGCCGTGCCGCATGCCGAGCTTCTGAAGCTGGTTCAGGATAAGTTGAAAGAAGAAGGCGTCATTCTGGAAATTAAAGAGTTTACCGATTACGTTCAACCGAACGTGCAGGTAGATGAGAAACAGTTGGATGTAAACTTTTTCCAACACCTTCCCTATATGGAGCAGTTCAATAAAGATAAAGGAACGAAGCTGGTGAGTGTAGGAAGTATTCATGTGGAGCCGTTCGGCGCCTACTCTCACAAGATTAAGTCCATTGACGAATTGCAGGATGGGGCCACGGTCGCCATTCCTAACGACCCTTCCAATGGAGGACGCGCTCTTGTGCTTCTCGAGGAAAACGGCTTGATCAAGCTGAAGGATGGGGTAGGCATCGCAGCAACCGCCAAGGATATCGTGGAGAACCCCAAGGGGCTGAAAATTAATGAACTTGAAGCTGCCATGCTCCCTCGTGTATTGGATGAAGTGGATTTGGCGCTGATTAATACGAATTACGCTTTGGAAGCGAAGCTTGTTCCGACCAAGGATGCTCTCTTCATGGAAGATAAGGATTCCCCGTTTCCTAACATCATTGCCGCAAGGGAAGACAATAAAGATTCCGAAGCCGTTCAGAAGCTGGTGAAAACTCTGCAATCGCCGGAGGTCAAAGCATTTATCGAGGAAAAATACGAAGGATCGATCATTCCGGCTTTCTAAGTCTCGAATGAATAGAAATAAAGCAATTGGAAACTGTCTGTATTTGCAGGCAGTTTTCGTTTTTATATACGAGAATAATTCTTCCTTGGAATGGGTATTTAAACCAGGTGAGAATGACACGCACGGCTGCAACGCAGCAAATGAACCGGAGCGTAACTCTTCTCGCTTGATTTGTATATTTGATGGTTTTTTCATTTTCTGCGCTAATATTCACTGTCATTGATAGTAACGCACCCGGCGGGTGCTTTTTTACCACATAGGAATCTTTAAGTTCTTTACAGCGTTAATACGAAGAAAATCTAGATTCCTATTGGCATAAAAAAGCTACCTTTAAAACCGGGTTATTCTTCTTTGAAAAGGCTTCGCATAGAAGCTTTTTTATATAAACTCAAACTTTGCAGCTTGAAATAGACAAGTAAGCCTTGTTATAGCTGGGGAAACCGGCAATCCAATCAGAGAAGTAGACGAATAACTTCTGGTTTGTTCCGCTTGGTTTTGGCCGCGGCAATCTCCATGAAAAATGCCATCAGTTGGCGCAGTGCTGTAACTAAATCGAGATCACGTACTTCATCGGAAAAGAGGAAGAACAGACCGTCAAGTGATTACTCATAGTTATCTTGAGTCGCTCCCACTCCATGACCAAATAACGACTACCTTGAAATCCGTCTGTTTCACCGTCTGCTGGTGCCTGTCGGCACCGTTGCAAGCGAAATAGCGCGTCTAACTGTATTTTGTACAGTTAAATTCAAGCGAATGAGCGAAAATAATCAAGCTAACTGGAAAAACTACAGTTAAAATGGTCAACTTTGGGCGAAACGACCGTTTTGGCGCAAACTAACTGTAGGTTCTCCACGGCCCCCTAACGAAACTGGAGTCCTACCCTACAATATATTATTGTATTTCTTAGGGAGGCGACCAGTATGAGACGATCCAATAAATTGTATGAAGAAGTTCGACTTGATGTCGTCCGACAAGCGTTATCTGGTATTAAGGTGGG
>NZ_JBQCLK010000001.1:440149-495286 GCF_051966115.1 Paenibacillus sp. SAFN-117 | reverse complement strand
AAATGAATTGGCAAGGGTCTAGTTTCGTATTGCCTAAAAGTTACTTTAAGCGTATCTAGATTTTCAAGGTAGTTTCCGTCTTCCGCTCCAAAGGAGCAAACTAGCTGTATGAAATCCAGTTAGACGCGCCCTTACATTTGCCGGCACCAGCAGAAAATGAAAAATAGAAGGATTCTCATTACCGGCCAGGATTTGTGTTCATATATTGTTCGATCCCTTCTGCTACGGCAGCCGCGAGCTCCCGCTGAAGCTTGGGATCTGTAAGACGTTTACGGTCTGAGTCGTTGGAGATGAATCCCATTTCGACAATGACTGTAGGGCATTTACTCTGATTCAGGAGAAAGTAAGTTCTGCCTATAGCTGTGGAATGATCTCGGTTATACAATTCGTTAAGCGACCTTTGGATAGAGTGGGCGAGCTGTTTGCTTTCTTCGCTTTTCTGATGCAGAACAATTCCTCCGGATTGTGAAGACCGCTTGGACCAATTGACATGGATGCTGACCATGATTTTGGGCTTGAGCCGGCTGGCAATTTCCTTACGTTGAATCAGATCTCGTCTATGGCGGGAATGCACCTTCGGAAAGCGGTTATCATCACTCAGCGCATAATCACCTATTCGGTTGATGGCGACATTATAATTTTTCTCCTGCAAAATACTGTACAAATGACGCGCCAGTTGAAGATTGATATCCTTTTCAAGTAATGAGCCGTGAGAGGTGCCTCCATCTATTCCTCCATGCCCTACATCGATCAGCACATCGGTGCGGGGAAGCAGCGGGGAATTGGAGGAGGGAACGGGAGCCTCCGCGTTTGTTAAGGAGAACCATTGCAATAAGGCCAGAAGTGGCAGCAAATATAAAGGCATTGGTTTCTTAGTCTCCTTTCGGGGATATGCTATGGCTTATTTGGATTTTGATTAATCTTAGTTTTAGGCACCCCCGTCCATTTCATTCTTCGAACAAAAAACTTTGCCCTCAGAAAGGACTATGACGAACTCTGAACGGCAATACTATGAGCATAATCGAATTGTTCGAAAGGACGGAGGTAACCTATGAGTTTAAGTTGGATACTGATGCTGATCCAATTATTTTTTGCGGTCATTATAGGATTGTATTTCTGGAATTTGCTGAGGAACCAGCAGAGCAACCGAACCGCAGTGGACCGGGAATCGAAGAAGGAAGTGGAGAAGCTTAGAAAAATGAGGACGATTTCCTTGTCCAAGCCATTAGCCGAAAAGACGAGACCGTCCAAAATGGACGACATTGTCGGACAGAAGGATGGGCTCAAAGCATTAAAGGCGGCCTTATGCGGTCCTAACCCTCAGCATGTCATCATTTATGGACCGCCTGGGGTAGGGAAAACGGCGGCTGCGAGAGTCGTTCTTGAGGAAGCCAAAGCTAACCCCTATTCCCCTTTCAGGCAGGATGCCAAGTTTACGGAAATCGACGCGACTACCGCCCGTTTTGACGAGCGGGGCATCGCCGACCCGCTGATCGGTTCTGTACATGATCCGATCTATCAAGGGGCGGGTGCGATGGGAGTGGCGGGAATTCCCCAGCCCAAGCCCGGAGCAGTCACCAAAGCCCACGGGGGGATTCTCTTCATTGATGAAATCGGGGAACTGCATCCGATTCAAATGAATAAACTGTTAAAGGTACTGGAAGACCGCAAAGTATTTTTGGAAAGCGCCTATTACAATTCGGAGGATTCGAATATTCCGAGTTATATCCATGATATTTTTCAGAACGGGCTGCCGGCGGACTTTCGTTTGGTAGGGGCTACGACCAGGACTCCGCAGGAAATCCCTCCTGCGATCCGCTCCCGCTGTATGGAAATCTTCTTCCGCCCGCTTATCCCGGACGAAATAGGGCAAATCGCGGTGAATGCGATCAGAAAAATAGGCTTGCCGGAAAACCACGAAGCGGTTGAAGTCGTTAAGCGCTATGCGACGAATGGACGTGAGGCCGTCAATATCATTCAGTTGGCGGCAGGACTGGCAATGACGGATAACCGGCATGAAATTACAGCGGCCGATGTGGAATGGGTAGTGAACAGCAGCCAAATTCCCCCGCGTCCGGACAAGAAGGTGTCCGAAGAAGCGAGAGTTGGCCTTGTTAACGGCTTGGCTGTCTACGGACCGAATTTGGGAGCGGTACTGGAAATTGAAGTATCGGCTATTCCGGCGGAGCCGGGGACGGGAAGCTTTAACATTACTGGGGTAGTAGACGAGGAAGAGATGGGAAACAGCTCCAAAACATTGCGGCGCAAAAGCATGGCGCGCGGTTCAGTAGAAAATGTGCTGACTGTGCTCAAGAGGCTCGGATTCCGCCCTCAGGATTATGATATGCATATCAATTTCCCGGGAGGAACGCCTATCGACGGACCTTCCGCGGGAGTATCCATGGCCACGGCGATTGTATCCGCCATGCTGCAAATACCGGTTGATCCCAAGCTGGCTATGACAGGGGAAGTCAGCATTCACGGCAGCGTCAAGCCGGTAGGAGGAGTGGTGGCCAAAGTCGAGGCTGCCTTTCAGGCCGGCGCTCATCGAGTGATCATACCGGCGGAGAATTGGCAGGATCTGTTTGCCAATCTGGAGGGTGTGAAGGTTATTCCCGTCCATACTATTGAGGAAACGCTGCAGTTAGCGATCGGAATAGACATGACGGCGGCCGAAGAGGGCAATTCCGCAGCCTCCAAAGATGTGCTGGTCGCCTCCCCGCTTCCTTATCTTCATGCCAATCCAGTAAATAGGCCGACTTAAACTGCAAGTCCGATAGAGCGGCAATGGCTGGCCTGTGCGTGCCGGCCGTTGCCGTGTCTTTTTGACGGCGGGCCTACCCGGAGGAGAAAAGTCGCTGAAATTGGTGTTTTGAAATAACTTTTGATAAAATGGATTGCACACAGCGAAAAAGACAGAGTTCATCGGAGGTGCTGTAGATGGGGAATAAATCAAAGGTACGTTCTATGCCTTTGCTCCCATTACGCGGACTGCTTGTCTATCCAAGCATGGTTCTGCATTTGGATGTCGGACGGGAGAAGTCCGTGAAAGCGTTGGATAAAGCCATGGTCGACGACAGTTTGATTCTCCTGTGTTCTCAATCGGAAGTGAACATTGAAGAGCCGGCCATGGAAGATATATATCGAATCGGCACCGTTTCTAAAGTCAGACAGATGCTGAAGCTTCCTAACGGCACGATCCGGGTATTGGTAGAAGGAATGGTCCGGGCAGAAATCATCGATTACGTATCCACATCCGAATATTATGAGGTGCAAATTAAGGAATTGCCGGAACAGCTTGTTCCGGATCCTGAAATTAATGCTTTGATGCGCACCTTGCTCAACCAATTTGAGCATTATATTCATCTGTCCAAGAAGGTGACGCCTGAAACCTTGGCGGCCGTCTCAGACATTGAGGAGCCGGGCAGACTGGCGGATGTGATCTGCAGTCATCTATCTCTCAAAATTAAAGATAAGCAAGAAATTTTGGAAACGATCGATGTCCGGGAGAGAATGGAGAAGCTTCTCGATATATTGAATAACGAGCGGGAAGTGCTCGAGCTGGAGCGCAAAATCAGCCAGCGCGTCAAGAAGCAGATGGAAAAAACTCAGAAGGAATATTACCTTCGCGAGCAAATGAAGGCGATCCAGAAGGAGCTTGGCGATAAGGAAGGACGCGCGGGTGAAGTAGAGGAGTTAAGGGCCCAATTGGCCGAGACGGAAATGCCGGATCAGGTCAAGGATAAAATCAGTAAAGAAATCGATCGTTTGGAGAAAATGCCCTCCACCTCAGCCGAGGGTGGGGTCATCCGCAACTATATCGATTGGCTTCTGGCATTGCCGTGGGCTAAACAGACGGAGGACGATCTCGATATAGAGAAAGCAGAACAAATCCTCAACGAGGATCATTTCGGGCTGGAGAAACCGAAGGAGCGCGTGCTGGAGTATCTGGCCGTGCAAAATTTGGTCAAGAAACTGAAGGGGCCGATTCTTTGTTTTGTCGGACCTCCCGGAGTCGGGAAGACATCCATTGCCCGTTCCATTGCCCGTTCTCTTGGCCGGGAATTCGTTCGTATCTCGCTTGGCGGCGTACGCGACGAAGCGGAAATCCGCGGGCACCGGCGCACCTATGTAGGAGCCATGCCGGGGAGGATCATCCAGGGGATGAAATCCGCCGGAACCAATAACCCGGTCTTCCTGTTAGACGAAATCGACAAGATGTCGATGGACTTTCGCGGGGATCCCGCCTCCGCTCTGCTGGAGGTGCTGGACCCGGAACAAAACAACACCTTTAGCGACCACTATATAGAGCTTCCTTTCGATTTAACTAACGTTATGTTCGTCACTACCGCTAATGCGGTGCATAATATTCCGAGGCCTCTACTGGACCGGATGGAAGTGCTTTACATTCCGGGCTATACCGAAATAGAGAAGCTGCAGATTGCGAAGCGCTATTTGCTGCCGAAGCAAGAACGGGAGCATGGTCTGGAGCCGGGGCAATTAACGGTCGAGGAAGAAGCGCTGCAGAGTGTTATCCGTTTATATACACGGGAATCCGGGGTCCGAAATATGGAGCAGCAATTGGCCAGCCTGTGCCGTAAATCGGCCAAGAGAATTGTTTCCAAAGAAGCGGAGAAGATAACGGTGACGGCGGAGAATCTGAAGGATTTCCTCGGGCCGCCTAAATTCCGCTTTGGGGTTGCAGAGGAGCAGGATCAGATTGGTGCGGCAACGGGCCTGGCTTGGACCGAGGTCGGCGGGGATACCCTCATGATAGAGGTCAGCGTCATGCCGGGGAAAGGAAAGCTGACACTGACCGGTAAACTTGGAGATGTTATGAAGGAATCCGCCCAGGCCGCTTTCAGCTACACTCGCTCACGCGCGGAAGAACTTCAGATTGCGCCTGATTTTCATGAGAAGAACGATATTCATATCCATGTTCCGGAAGGGGCGATCCCGAAGGACGGACCTTCAGCCGGAATTACTATAGCCACTTCCTTAATATCGGCGCTTACGAATATTCCTGTTTCCCGCCAGGTTGCGATGACCGGCGAGATTACACTGCGGGGCCGGGTGCTGCCCATCGGGGGGCTTAAAGAGAAGGCGCTGGCAGCCCACCGTGCCGGAATTACAACCGTCCTGATGCCTAAAGATAACGAGAAGGATATTCAGGAAATTCCCGAGAGTGTGCGGGAGGATCTGCGCTTTATTCCCGTTTCGCATATGGATCAGGTGCTGGATGAAGCATTGGTTCGGCCTGTGCTTGCAGGAAAGCAGGTGCAGCCTTAATGAAAGTCAAGCAAGCGGAATTTGTCATTAGTGCGGTCGGTCCCGCGCAATATCCCCAGGACGCTCTGCCGGAAATCGCTCTGGCAGGGCGATCCAACGTCGGTAAATCCTCTTTAATCAACCGGATGATCGACCGCAAGAATTTAGCCAGGACCAGCTCGAAGCCGGGCAAAACTCAAACCTTGAATTATTATAAAATTAATCAGGACTTATATTTTGTTGATTTGCCAGGCTATGGTTACGCCCAAGTGTCCAAATCCATGCGAGCCGTATGGGGGAAATTTATTGAACAGTACATTCTGGAGCGGGAGCATCTCAAGCTTCTGCTCCATCTGATCGACCTGCGCCATCCGCCCACTAAAGATGACCAGGCTATGTTTGAATGGCTCAAATATAACGAGCTGCCGGTATGCGTCGTGACTACGAAGGCGGATAAGATTCCTAAGGGGAAATGGCAGAAGCATGTGAAAATCATCAGGGAAGCTCTTCGTATGGACAAGACGGACGAACTTGTTTTGTTCTCTTCGGAAACCGGGCAGGGCAAAGACGAGCTATGGTCTATCATTAAACAGTATGGAGAAATACCCGGCCCGGAAAGCGCCGGAGAGTAGGTTCTTATATTTCATCGAGAAACGTCTTTGGATACGGACTGCGAAGGCCGTTACTTCTTGTAACTTCAAACTCCAAGGCTCTAACAAAAATTTATGGAATTATTTATTGGATGCCGTTCGATAAGCGAGAATTAGCGAAGAACAGGGAAGGATTACTGAATTCCCTGTTTTTCTTTTTGAATTAGAGCGGTTTTTTAAGAAAAATGGCCCTATGACTAAAAAATTAGGGAGGAATAAGTGAGTTTGATGTAGTATACTAATAATGTACGATGTGCAAGGAATATCATCCAAGTCGTCAATCCATTCATGGCGACAGCTTGCAAGGCCAAGCGGAACAAGTTCATCCAGGAACGGTGTTCCGATGTGGTAAACTAAAGAATCGAGGGGTTTTTATGGCTCATAGGTTAGCGACTGAATACGTCAAGACCTGCCTGAAATTATCAGAAGCCGAAATGACCGATTTCATCCGATTGTTCCAGGAACATAAGGCCACACTTCACGTTATGGTTCTGGATAATGGAAGCCAGAACGTGGTGCTTCATGACGATGCGTCGGGGGAAGAAGTCATCCTCACCTTTGAACGCGATGCGAATGGCTTCATTTGCCGCGGTTCCTGTAAGCTGACAAGTCCGAATTTAGCCAACCTGATGCGAAGAGCGGTCTCCCGGTTCAAAGGGGACGCTATCGTCAACAGATATTATTCCAGCTTTACTATGGTTTATCATTATCATCAAGGGAATGTCGTTAAGATTATCGAAGTCAAAGGATCTAAACACAAGCTTGTCTATGAGTACAAAGATACATTGGGTCAGTTGGAACGGCTGTTCCAGAACAAGGAGCCGGAGAAGGAAATTGCCAGCCTCTACGCTCAGATTAATCAGCTGCTGGATTTGCGCAACGCGACCCCGGAGCGTGAAATCCGCGAGCATATCGACCGTAAGCTGAGCCGGATGACCCATCGTCTGTTTGTACTAGAGGCATGATTCCATGACAGATTAACATAGCATTATATGCATGGGGCCTGAAAGGGGCTCCTTTTTTTGGCTAAAAATTGATGAATTTCTTAATTTTTTATCATTTTTCCGGAAAATAAGTGGATATCTAAAAAAACTATTGCTTTTTCGCTCAATAGATGTTATTTTTAATTTCGTTGAAAACTTTATAGGAACCAGGATTCACTCAGGACATTGTATGTTGCGAGAGATTTTTCCCTCGAGAAGTGAATGACGTAGGTCCTAGCGGATGAAATCAAACAATTTTATTCCTAGGAAGGGGGAACCGAAAGAATGGAATACTCAACTTTCGGAAGACACGTTGCTGTCGATACTTGGGGAGTCGATTTTGATCTTCTTAACAACGCAGATTGGTTACAAGCGCAAATGATTGAAGCAGCGGAGGTTTGCGGTGCAACTGTTCTGTCAGTGCAGGCCAAGCAGTTTGAACCTCAAGGCGCAACCGTTTTGGTACTCTTGTCAGAAAGCCACCTATCCATTCATACCTATCCTGAGAAAGGTTTTGCCGCTCTGGATTGCTATACCTGCGGCGAAACGGTCGATCCGCAGCTCGCGATCGATCATATGGTCTCGGTCCTAAAGCCTGAAAAAGCCCACGCTAAGAAGCTTGTGCGCGGGATTGGTGAATTGCAGGTTGAAACACCCGATATGAAAATTGCGCAATTGGTTAAGTAAATTAGAGTTTATAAACGATTGAAATAAATTCCTTAAGACCATGGATTCTATCCATGGTCATTTGTTTGTCCATCCATCCATACAATGTTACAAAAGCTGTCTATAGATGCCGCTGAAGAAGCGGGCAGTCCCGATCGATGATATGCCGCAGCCTCTATAGAGGGCTTTCGGAAAAGAAGCCGCCGAAAGAGCGGTTCATCTATTTTCTGGGAAACATGGTGGATGGGGAGGGAACAGAATGGGAAGACTAAAACCTGCACGTCTTTTTGGAGTGCTGCTTATCCTTTTTTTGCTGCTGTGGCCAATTTACCAAATTTATGGTATGCTGCAGCCGGGTAAATCGAAGCAGGATGCGACTTTCTTGCTTTACCAGGTATCGTTATTTCAACTGGAGCTGCTGAGTAATTTGTTGGGAGAGGCGGAATCGGCGGCCCATACGGGCCAGTTGAATGCTTTGCGCCAAGCTGCCTATTCGGTGAATTATACTCATGAACGTTTGGTATTGGCTGTCGGCTCGGACCAATTAGCCGAATTAAAGTCAATCCCGCAATTATTACAGTTTATCATGCGCCTGCAGCTAGGCGGAGAGAGGCCGTTGAAATCCGCGGAGCTCGAGACGCTGGCGGAGATCAGGAAGGGCTGCAAAGCGATTTATGAGCAATATACCAAATTAATGACCTCGAATCGCACGACGGTAATCGCCATCGAGAATGACAAATTGGCTAAAGCCGATGAGGAGATGGCCGCCATCCTGCGGAACAAGCTGCTGCAATAAATTGGAAGCCCGATAGGGCCATATATTCATAATATTTTCAAATGTGAAAAGTGACCTTTCTACAGCCTGTGGTATAATAGTCTTTAGGGAAAGGAACGGTAGTAAGGAAAGGCAGGTGGACACAATTGCATATTATTGTAGTGGGCTTAAACTATAAAACAGCTCCGGTAGAAATTCGGGAGAAATTTGCTTTTGCGAAAGAGGAATTGCCGGAAGCGCTCGGTCAGCTTAAGAAAACAAAGAGTATCCTGGAATGTGTCATTGTGGGCACCTGCAATCGGACTGAAATTTATGCAGTCGTTGACCGGCCGTACCTGTGCGGTCACGCGATCCGCGGCTTTATTGAGGATTGGTTCGGAATTCCGCGGCAGGAATTCAATCACCATCTGTATGTCAAGGAAAATGAGCATGCGGTCCAACACCTTTTTAAAGTGGCCAGCGGCCTGGATTCGATGATTGTCGGCGAGACTCAGATTCTTGGACAAGTCCGCGATGCCTTCCTTCTTTCGCAGAAGGAGAAGGTGACGGGGGCTGTATTTAATACATTGTTTAAACAGGCTATTACATTGGCTAAGCGTGCCCATTCCGAAACGGGAATCTCTGACAACCCGGTGTCGGTAAGCTATGCTGCGGTGGAGCTTGGCAAGCGGATCTTCGGATCTTTCGCCAATAAATCGGTACTGCTGATCGGTGCAGGCAAGATGAGTGAGCTGACGGCCAAGCATCTGCGCGCCAACGGTGCGAATAAAGTGATTGTCGCCAACCGCACCTATGAGAAGGCAGTGGAATTCGCAGATAAATTTGCAGGGACCGCGGTTACATTCGACGACCTGATTCCGTCCTTGGCGGAAGCGGATATCGTCATCAGCTCGACCGGTTCGTCCGGGCTTATTCTTAACCGCGAGCAGGTGGACAGCATTCTTCACCTGCGCAAATTCAGGCCGCTCTTCATGATTGATATTGCCGTTCCTCGGGATTTGGATCCCGGGATCGGGGAGCTTTCCAACGTATTTTTGTACGATATCGATGATTTGCAATCCATCGTGGAGAGTAACTTGGCCGAGCGCCAGAGGGAAGCGGCCAAAATCGAGGCCATGATTGCGGAAGAGGAGCGGGTGTTCGAACAATGGATGAACACGATGGAAGTGGCTCCTTTAATTAACGCCCTGCAGACGAAATCCAACCGGATTCATGAAGAAACGATGGCCAGCTTGCTCAAGAAGCTGCCTGATCTAAGCGATAGGGAAATCAAGGTCATTCATAAACTGACGAAGAGCATTGTTAATCAGATGCTGCGAGACCCTATTGTACGGCTCAAGGAGCTGGCTAACGATAAAGATGGTCAGGAAGCGATCAATCTATTCTCGCAGATTTTCGCTCTGGAGTCTGCTCTGGACGGGCAACCTGATCATGAAGAAGAGGCTGGGCACACAACGTCGGAAGCAGCTCAATCCGCTGCCTCCAAGACAAATGATAGGCTTTTGCTCGGGCTTCAGCTTCAGGAGGCGTTGGCACGATCTTAAAGTGCATACCGGACAAGCAGGGTACGGTGCAGTAAGGCTCCTTCCATCCGTTATTCAGGCTTTCGGCCTTGCTGTCCTTAGCTGCTTGCAGGCAGGTTGATCCGCTAACAGGAGGTTGCATGGTCACTCAAAGCTGGATATACGATGCTATAATATATATTTACGCCCTGAGCCTTCTGTTTTATTTCTCTGATTTCGTCGGTGCGAATCAGAGAGCCAAACGGATGGGCACAGGGCTGCTTCTATTTGTTTGGGTCTTACAGACGGTTTATTTTTTCTTTGAGTTTAAAACCTTGCACGTCTTCACCGATTTTGAAACCCTGTTTTTCTTTTCATGGGTGTTAGTGACGGTCTCATTGGTGATCAGCCGTTTTTTTCGCATCGAACTGCTGGTTTTCTTTGTTAATCTGGTAGGCTTCTCCATACTTGCGCTTAATTTTTTCAGCGATAACAATGTATCAACCGCCCTGGAAGGTTGGGAAATTGCCGATGAGCTGTTGTTCATCCATATCAGCCTGGCTATCGGAAGCTACGCCGCCTTTACGATTTCTGCCATCTTGTCGGGAATGTATCTGTTTCTCCATAGCCAGCTTAAGGATAAGAAATGGTCAAGAACGATATGGCGCATCCCCAGCCTTGATAAAATCGGAAAATATACTTATATATCGGTTGCATCGGGAATGCCGCTGCTTATGCTGGCCTTTTCGTTGGGGACCGTATGGATTGTGCTGAAGGGCGAATACCAGCTCTTGTTCGATCCCAAGGTGTTGAATTCCTTGTTTATTTTGCTTTTGTATGCCTATCATTTAATATTAAAGCTTTCGTTAAAAGCCTCTGACTATCGCTTGGCCCAATGGAACCTGTTTGCTTTCGCGCTGGTGATGGTGAACTTTTTCATATTAAACCGGTTTTCGAATTTTCACGGCTGGTTTTGGATGTAGTTGTTCCAGGCTGAAGCCGTGGCAGTAGCAACACATAAATGAGATCGGGGTCGGGAAGAAATGGTTCGTTCAAGAGCCTCCTAATGACTCCGAGTAGGGAGGAACGCTGCATGCGAACGATCGTTGTCGGAACTAGGCAGAGCTCGCTTGCCTTAACGCAAACCAATCAAGTAATTGAAGACTTGCGCCGGATTTGTCAAGAGAATGGGATGGAATGCGAATTTGACGTCCGCAAAATTGTGACCAAAGGGGATAGAATTCTCGATGTCACTCTTTCCAAGGTCGGGGGGAAAGGTCTTTTTGTTAAAGAAATAGAACAGGCGCTGTTGAACGGAGAGATTGATATCGCTGTTCACAGCATGAAGGATGTGCCTTCGGAAAGCCAAGAGGGGTTGATGATAGGGGCCGTTCCCAAGCGAGTCGATCCTCGGGACTGCCTGATTTCGAACGGGCACGTCAAGCTGGACGAGCTGCCGCAAGGCGCTCTTGTTGGAACGAGCAGCTTGAGACGTGCGGCCCAATTACGGGCCTATCGCCCCGATCTTCGCATCCAATCGATTCGCGGCAATATAGATTCCCGCCTGCGCAAGCTGGAAACCGAGGGCTTCGACGGCATCCTGCTGGCAGCCGCCGGGCTGTATCGGATGGGGTGGTCCGATAAGGTCAGCCATTATTTGCCGCCGGAGGTTTGCCTCCCGGCTGTAGGTCAAGGAGCGCTGGGCATCGAATGCCGCAAGGATGACGACTTCGTGCTCCGTCTGCTGGCGCTGTATAACGATGCGGAGACCGCCGCAACCGTCCAGGCGGAGCGGACCTTCCTGGCGAGGCTGAATGGAGGCTGCCAGATTCCGATCGGCGCTTACGCCGAGTTCGCGTGGGATGCGGAAGCGGAGGCGTGCAGGCTGAAGCTGACGGGACTTGTCGGCGAGCCGGAAGGCGGTCGGATTCTGAAGGAGACAAGAACGGGGGACGATCCGGTCCATCTCGGGCTGGAAGTGGCGGAGAGCCTGATCGGGCAAGGAGCAGAGGAAATCCTCGCTCTGGCCAGAGAGTAGGGATTCCGATGGCGGCACAGAATAGGCCGTTATCCGGCCTGCGCATTTTGGTTACCCGCACCCGGGAGCAGTCCGGAGAGCTTGCAGGGAAGATAGAGGAGCTCGGCGGGCAAGCGATTGTACTGCCGGTTATCCGGCTCCAGCCACCTACCGATCCCGTCAAGCTGGCTGAACTGGAACAGGCCATCCGGGAGCTGGACAAGTTTGATTGGGTTATTTTTACTAGCGTTAATGCCGTTATTCATTTTTTTAACCGTCTCGAGCAATTTGAGGTGGAAGCCGTCCGGCTGCAGCGGTCGCGGATCGTTGCGGTTGGCCCGAAGACGGCAGGAGCATTGCTGGAGCGGGGATTGGTAGCGTACAAGGTTCCGGAGCGCTATCAGGCGGAGGATTTATTCGAAGCTATTGCACCGGAGCTGAAGCCCGGTCAGAAGGTTCTCTTTCCGCGCTCGGACTTGGCTCGCAAAGTGCTGCCCGACCGCCTGAATTCCTTGGGGCTGAAAGTTACGGAAATAGATATTTATGAAAACAAACTATGTACGGATCATGCGGACATACTGGTGGATCTGCTCGTCCGCGGGGAAATCGACGTGGTCACCTTGACCAGTCCGTCCACCTTTCGGAATATACTGACGTTAATCCGTACTGCAGGAGCGGAACCGGACGAGCTCTTGACCGGGGTCAAGCTGGCCTGCATCGGGCAGGTCACCGCCAGAGCGGTTCAGGAGGCCGGATGGAGCGTTCATTATTTGGCTGAAGAAGCGACGATCGATTCGCTCGTACAAGTGCTGATTCCGGCTGGCCGCGAATGAAATCAAGCGTACTTCATATACGATAAACGGGAGGAATCCATCATGAATTTTCCGATTGTCCGCCATCGCAGATTGCGCGCATCCCGGGCGATGCGCAATTTGGTGAGAGAGACTTCTTTATCTGTCAACGATTTGATATACCCGCTGTTCGTCACTCATGGAACCGGGATTAAGGAGGAAATTCCCTCCATGCCCGGCGTCTTCCATTATTCTCTGGACCGGTTGGAAGAGGAGCTTGCCGAGATTAACTCCCTCGGGATTCAAGCCGTGCTGCTCTTCGGCGTCCCGGAGCATAAAGATACGGAAGGAACGTCGGCATTTGCGGAGGACGGCATTGTTCAGCAAGCGACTCGCTGGATCAAGCAGCGTTATCCGGAGCTGCTCGTTGTGGCCGACACATGCCTCTGTCAGTTTACGGACCACGGTCACTGTGGTGTAGTTGTCCAAGATGCGGCCCGTGGACAAGCAGTCATCGATAACGATCCGTCTCTGGAGCTTCTCGCCCGCACGGCTGTATCGCAAGCGAAGGCCGGCGCCGATATCATCGCTCCGTCCAACATGATGGACGGGTTCGTGGGCGCTATCCGCGCCGCCTTGGACGAGGCCGGCTTCGAGCACGTGCCGATCATGTCTTATTCGGTGAAATACGCCTCGGCCTTCTACGGTCCGTTCCGTGATGCCGCTCATTCTACGCCGCAATTCGGCGACCGGAAGACTTATCAGATGGACCCGGCCAACGTACGCGAAGGGATCCGCGAAGCGGAAGCCGATGTGATGGAAGGAGCCGATTTTCTGATGGTTAAACCGGCCCTGGCCTATATGGATGTGATCAAGGCGCTTAAAGAGAACTTCGACCTTCCTCTGGTCGCTTATAATGTCAGCGCCGAGTATTCGATGGTTAAAGCGGCCGCGGAGAAGGGCTGGATCGATGAGAAAGCGGTCGTTATGGAGATGCTTCTCGGAATGAAGCGGGCCGGCGCGGATATTCTCATTACTTATTTTGCCAAAGACGTAGTTCGTTGGCTCAAAGAAGGATAACGGAGCATGGGGCTGGTTCCCTGCTCCGACTTTGATCTTCGCCGGCCAAAGACTCAAGTTTCGGTTGGTCAGGGTCAATGAATGCACTTAAGTACACGGTCTCTAGAGACCGTTATTTTTTTATCTTTGCTTCTAAGCTGCTGCCCACGAATCACGAATCTTATTTAATTCGGAAAACCGGAGTAAGCACTTGCTGCTTGATCTTTTATGGTTATCTGTGGTGAATTGCTCCTTGGCGAAAGTATCCTGTTTAATTGAACTGTAGATGTAAAAAAATGGATTCCCCGTATTGCATCACTTATCTATTTGGCGGTTCTTTCGACTATTATCCCCTTCGCTCAGAAAGATACGGTAAATGCGGGGAACCTTGCTTTCTTGACTAATTCTGTACTTGCATGTAGCTTACAAATCCGGATAATTCCAAAGTGACCTCTAAAAAATAACTGGACTAAGCATAGTAGGCAGAGTGGCTTGGACATAGAGACCGTTCGGGGAGTGTTTCTGAGGAAAAGGGATAGCAGTCAGAGGGGCCCGAGGAAGAAACGCGGGTTCGGGATGAGCATCACTGAGGGAATGGGATAGCAGTCAGAGGGGCCCGAGGAAGAAACGCGGGTTCGGGATGAGCATCACTGAGGGAAAGGGATACCAGTCAGAAGGGCTCGAGTAAGAACAATGGCTCGGGGGAGTGCTCCTGAGGGAAAGGGATACCAGTCAGAAGGGCCCGAGTAAGAACACGGTTCGGGATGAGTGCTTCTGAGGGAAAGGGATACCAGTCAGAGAGGCTCGAGTAAGAACTATGGTTCAGGATCGGCGTTACTGAGGGAATGGGATAGCAGTCAGAGGGGCACGAGTAAGAACACGGTTCGGAGTGAGTGCTTCTGAGGGAATGGGATATCAGTCAGAGGGGCACGAGTAAGAACTTTGGTTCGGGGTGTGTGCTTCTGAGGGAAGGGGATAGCAGTCAGAGGAGCTCGAGAAAGAACACGGCTCGGGGTGAGTGCTTCTGAGGGAAAGGGATAGCAGTCCGAGGGGCTCGAGTAAAAACACGGTTCGGCATTAGAGTGTTACAGAAGCGAAAGAGGCACTTTTACGGCGAAAGCTACCCCATCTCCGCAGCATATGAACCAATGGTTAGGCGGAAGCGCAAACTCGCAGACTATCGCGGCTTGTCATATTTTTGTCGGAATCTTGCTTTCAGATTGGTTGTTACCCCTTTTTAAATAGGGCATAATGAAAGATAGCATTTAAACGGAAAAGAGGAGAAAGAATGACTTTCAACGACACGTTCCTTAAGGCTTGTCGAAGACAGCCGGTAGATCGTCTTCCCGTATGGTATATGCGTCAGGCGGGGCGCTACGACCCCGAATATCGCAAAATTAAAGAAAAATACAGTCTTCTTGAAATCTGCAAGCAGCCGGACCTGGCTGCAGAAGTGACGCTCATGCCGGTCCGCAAGCTGGGAGTGGATGCCGCGATTCTGTATTCCGATATTATGAATCCGGTAGCCTCGCTAGGCATTGATTTTGACATTGTCAAAAACGTCGGTCCGGTCATTGCCAATCCGATTCGTTCCGCTCAAGATGTGGATCGGCTGCGCCCGATTGATGTGGAAGGTGATTTGTCGCATATTTTGGAGACGATCCGGATCTTGGACAGGGAGCTTAAGGTGCCGTTAATTACGTTTGCCGGAGCGCCTTTCACGATCGCCAGCTATCTGATAGAAGGACGCCCCTCCAAAACCTATATCCGAACGAAAGAATTGATGTATTCCGAGCCCGAAGTATGGCACCGGCTGATGGACAAGCTGGGCGATATGGTTATTGCATACCTGAAGGCTCAGATTGCGTCCGGAGCGAAGGCGGTGCAGCTGTTCGACAGTTGGGTAGGAGCCCTCTCCCCGAAAGATTTTAAACAGTATGTTCTTCCGGTCATCGATCGAATTTTCCGGGAACTGTCCCACCTGACGGAGCCCAAAATTTATTTCCCGGGAGTAAGCTCGGGAGAATTGCTGCCTGCGCTGCATGATCTCCAAGTGGACGTGGTTGGCTTGGATTGGAGAGTTTCGATTGCCGAAGGCCGGAGAAGATTGGACAACCGCTTTGCGGTTCAGGGCAACCTCGATCCTTTCGTGCTGACTGCACCGATGTCCGTCATTAAAGAACAGGCGAAGGAAATCATGGATCTCGGAATGAAGCAGCCCGGCTATATTTTCAACCTTGGCCACGGATTGTTCCCGGAGGCATCCCTTGATAAGTTGAAGGAACTGACGGATTTCATTCACGAATATTCCAGCTCTGTACTTAATTCATCGAAGGAAGTGAACTCGAATGTTCAAGCGTAAAGTCGGCGTACTGGTAATGTCCTATGGAACTCCGGAAAGCATGGATCAGATCGAAGCGTATTATACCCATATCCGCAGAGGCCATCCGCCTACTCCGGAACAACTGGATGAGTTAAAGCAGCGTTATGAAGCGATAGTCGGAGGATTCTTTCCGCTAAGGAAGAACACCGACCGGCAGGTGGCCGCCCTGCAGGAAACCTTGAACCGCGAGCACCCCGACATCGAATTTGTTTGTTATCAGGGACTGAAGCATGCTTCCCCGTTTATTGAAGACGGAGTCGAGCAGATGGTAAAGGACGGCATAACGGAAGCGGTTGGAGTCGTTCTGGCCCCGCATTACTCTACGATGAGCGTAGGAGCTTATAATAAACGCGCCAAGGAGAAGGCGGAGGAATTGGGTCTGTCCATCCGTTTTGTCGACAGCTATCACCTTCACCCGAAGCTGCTGAAGGCTTTGACGCAGAGGGTGGAGAATGCATTGGGCAAGTTCGGGGATGTTCCGAAGGATGACATCCGTGTCATTTTTACGGCTCATAGTCTTCCTGCCCGTATTCTGGAGATGAATGATCCTTATGTGGATCAATTAATGGAGACCTCCCGGGCGATTGCAGACAGAGCCGGGCTCAGCAACTGGCAGTTCGGCTGGCAGAGTGCCGGTCAGACAGCTACCCCTTGGCTGGGTCCCGATATTCTTGACACGCTCGAGACCATTCACAAGGAAGAACAAGTGAAGAATGTTCTCCTGTGCCCGATCGGATTCGTATCGGATCATCTGGAGGTTCTTTACGACATAGATATCGAATGCCGGCAGACTGCCGAGCAGTTAGGCATGCATCTGGAGCGGACCGAATCCTTGAATACGGACCCGTTATATATGGAAACCTTGTCCGATGTCGTTTATACGGAGTTGGAAAGGAAATGATTTGCTATGACCGTACCGAAGAAGATCGTCGTCATCGGAGGCGGCATTTCCGGGCTTAGTACCGCTTATTATATCGATAAATTCCTGAAGGAAAGCGGGATAAAATCTGAAATCACTATACTGGAAAAAAGCCCCTCAACAGGCGGCAAGGTTCGGACCTTGGCCAGAGACGGATTTGTAATCGAGAAAGGGCCGGATTCCTTCTTGGCCCGCAAAACTCCGATTATCGACCTGACCCGGGAGCTTGGCCTGGAGAACGAGCTGGTTCCAACCAATCCCAAGGCGAAGAAAACCTATATTATGAACAACGGAAAGCTGCATCGCATGCCTCCGGGACTTAATCTGGGCATTCCTACGGAATGGAAGCCTTTCTTGCGGAGCGGTCTTATTTCTCCTTGGGGGAAAGTAAGGGCGGCCATGGATCTGGTGCTTCCCCGCAGGAAGGAACCGGGGGATGAATCGCTCGGAGGGTTTCTGGAACGCAGATTAGGCAAGGAAGTGCTGAATAACATAGCCGAGCCGCTGCTGGCCGGAATCTACGCGGGGGACACTCATCAACTCAGTCTGCAGGCGACCTTCCCGCAATTTCAGGCCCTGGAGCAGAAGAAACGCAGCATTATTCTGGGGATGAGTGAGAGCAAGAGGCAGACCCCTCCTCCTAGCGGCGTTCCCGAAGAGGTCCGGCACAGTGTGTTTCTTTCTTACCGGGAGGGCTTGACCACGTTGATTCGCGGTTTGGAGGAGGCGCTGAAGAAGGCCGGAGTACGGACTCTGACCGGGCAGGGAGTGAAGGCTGTCGAACGCCTGGGTCAAGGGCAAGGGCGCGTTATTCTGGAGAACGGAGACAGCTTCGATGCGGATGGAATCGTCATGGCTATGCCGACGTACGCCATCTCTAAGGTGCTGCCCGATCTTCCAATGGTTCAGAAGCTGGGCGGCATGACCTACGTGTCCGTCGCCAATGTGATATCCGCCTTTGATGCCGGCCAAATTCCGCATGATCTGGACGGATCAGGCTTTCTAGTTCCCCGTAAGGAAGGCCGTTTCATAACGGCATGCACCTGGACCTCTTCCAAATGGATGCATACTGCTCCGGAGGGCAAGGTGCTTATCCGCTGCTACGTGGGCCGTTCCGGACAGGAGGAATGGATGGGCCTGTCCGATGAGGAACTGATGCGGAGAGTCCGCAAGGACATCAAGGATTTGACGGGCATTGAGGCGGAGCCTTTATTCTACGAAATTACTCGGCTGCCCAAATCCATGCCGCAGTATCCGGTCGGCCATCTGGAAATCATCCGCCAGGCTCGGGAAGAGGCCGCAAGGTTCTTGCCGGGGCTTCTTCTGACGGGAGCGGGATTCCATGGAGTCGGGCTTCCGGACTGTATTCGTCAGGGTAAAGAAACGGCCCGGCAAATGGCAGACCTGATGAGCCGGCCGCGTTTATAACACAAGAAGAAGGAAAGGTGAATAGGGTGAACAAGCCGCAGGGTAGAATCGATACGAAGTCCAAAGCTGCTTTCGCAGAGGCGAAGCAGTATATTCCGGGCGGTGTGAACAGTCCGGTCCGCGCCTTTAAATCGGTTGGGCTGACCCCGGTTTTTATTGATCGGGCGCAAGGGTCGAGAATATATGATATCGATGGCAACGAGTTCATCGATTATGTCGGCTCCTGGGGGCCTCTTATTATGGGGCATGCTCACCCGGAAGTGGTGGAAGCGGTCAAGAAGACAGCCGAGCGAGGCACCAGCTTCGGTGCGCCTACGGAGCTGGAAACCGAAATGGCCAAGCTTGTGGCGGAACGGATACCTTCGGTCGATATTGTCCGCATGGTCAACAGCGGAACCGAAGCGACAATGAGTGCTCTCCGGCTGGCCAGAGGGTACACCAAGCGCAATAAAATCCTGAAATTCGAGGGCAGCTATCACGGACATTCGGATTCCCTGCTTATCAAAGCAGGCTCCGGAGTAGCGACCCTGGGGCTGCCGGACAGCCCGGGAGTGCCGGAGGGAGTAGCCGCCAATACAATTACGGTTCCCTATAACGATCTGGCTTCGGTTCAGCTGGCGTTCGAGAAATACGGCGAACAAATTGCGGCCGTTATCGTGGAGCCGATTGCCGGCAATATGGGGGTAGTGCCTCCGCTTCCCGGCTTCCTGCAAGGGTTGCGTGATGTAACGACAGAATACGGGGCTCTGCTTATTTTCGATGAGGTCATGACCGGATTTCGGGTCGGCTACCATAGCGCTCAAGGCCTGTATGGGATAACGCCGGATCTTACCTGTCTCGGGAAGGTAATCGGGGGCGGTCTCCCGGTAGGAGCCTATGGCGGCAAGCGGGAGCTGATGGAGCAGATGGCGCCTAGCGGCCCCATCTATCAGGCGGGCACCTTGTCCGGCAATCCTCTGGCTATGGCCGCGGGTTATACGACCCTAAAACTGCTGACACCCGAAGTTTATGAGCTGCTGGAGAGAAGAGCGGCTCGGCTGGAGGAGGGCATGACGGCCAACGCCAAGGAACTCGGCATACCGAATACGATTAACCGGGTCGGCTCCATGGTATGTCCGTTCTTTACCGATCAGAAAGTATACAATTATGAAACGGCCAAAACTTCAGATCTGACGATGTTCAACAAATATTTCGGCCATCTGCTCGATCTCGGAGTGAATGTGGCCCCTTCCCAGTTCGAAGGAATGTTCGTCTCCGCTGCGCATACGGAGCAAGAAATCGAGACAACGATCGAACGGCATTATGAAGCGCTCAAACGGCTGTAACCATATTAGGGATCTTACTACAGCGGCGGGGGTGGGAAGTTTATCGAAAGCATCCTTGTCGCTTCCTTCGCCCTTAAGAGAATCTCTTACGCATTTTAAATTATGCTAGCCCAGTCTTGGCAAGGACCGATTCCTTGCCAAGCTTTGTTTTCGGGAGCTCCCCGCAAAGTAATGTATAAACCTTTATCGAAGCAAGGCAAGAAGAGCGACCGCGTTTTGGAGGAAGGGTTTAGTCGCTGACTCTGTGGATTGTGAACGGAATACGCTTCGGAGGTTTGCGACACTTAGTGGGGTCATTTTACATTGATGCCGGACAGGAGGTCATCGGGTTTGAATCTAAGCAAATATTATATAGCCGGGCTGCCGCTGGATTTAATTCTTGTAGTGGGCTTGTTTGGTTTGGTGCTGATCGGGATATGGTTTTCGGGAATCCGCTCGAAGTGAACACTGTGCGCAAAGGGGAGTGGCTGCAGATTACATACCGGCCCAGGGCCGGAAATCCGCCAGCGCAAGAGGGTGAGGCAGATATTATCGGGTCCGGGGAGGCTCCGACGGCAGAGGAGTGTCTGATCCGGCTCGGAATTCCGCCCAAGCTGCGCAGCCATTTGCTGCGGACAGAAGGCGTGAGGTGTCAGGGGAACCGTACTCTGGTCCGGTTGTTCCCGGAGGAGAGCAGCGGATATGAACCGGAATGGCTGCCCCTGGAGGTTCTGTACGAGGACGATTACTGTCTTGTCGTCAATAAGCCTGCCGGTCTTCCTGTACATCCCCAAGACAAGGGCGGGCTGGGCACTTTGGCTAACGCTGTCGCCGCTTATTATGAATCGACAGGGCAAGCCTGCCGTGTGCGACATATTCACCGGCTGGACGAGGATACGACAGGGCCTGTTCTCTATGCCAAGAATGAATATGCGCAGTCGATTCTCGATGCCGCGATGCGCAGCCGGGACATTCGCCGCTTCTATGTGGCATTGGTCGAAGGGCGGATCCATCCGGACAAGGGGACGATTAGCGCCCCCATCGGCAGGGACCGGCACCATGCCAAACGGAGAAGAGTCAGCTCCACCGGCCAGCCGGCGGTTACCCGCTACGAAACGATCGACCGCTGCGGGACGGCCTCTCTGCTTAGGCTCGAGCTGGTGACCGGGCGGACCCATCAAATTCGGGTCCATCTTAGCTATAAGGGCCATCCCATCACCGGGGATGCCTTATACGGGAAGGCCGATTCGCTGATTTCCCGCCAGGCTCTGCATGGCCAGGCGATTTATTTTCCCCATCCTCTTACCGGAGAGATCATTCAGGCCGAAGCACCTTTACCGGATGATTTTCTTACCTTGATTCAGGCCCGTTCCCGCAGTTAGTCCTTTTCGGAAATCGGTTCAATGAGAAAAGCGCCCGGCTCAAGCACCCGGGAAAAAATGTGGCATGCACCCTCGAGGTTTCCCATATAAATGGATTGAGCAAGGAAAGTCTCGAACCATGAAGGGAGGAGTCAGGGTGACCGAGCATCAAAGCGGGTTGCGCTTCGACATTTACGAACGGGTGCACTTGGATGAAAGCCTGGCTGGCATTCAAGAGCTTGATGAAATCGAAATGATCCCGCACATTCAGGTGCTTCAAGAAGGCGAACAGGCTGTTTTAAAAGGAAATCTGTGGTTGACCGGTACATACTTGGGCGACAGCGGTGAAGAGAGCAGAACGTTGGAGCATTTTATTCCCGTTGAAATTACACTGCCTATGAACCGCATTCACCGTCTGGAGGATATTGCCGTCGAAATTGAAAATTTCGATATAGATGTCTTATCGGCACGCAGCCTGAATGTAACCGGCGTGTTATCGCTGCACGGGATCGAAATGACATCCAAGCAGGACGAACTGTGGAAGGAAGAAGAGGAGTTTGTCGTTGTCCATCGGGCCGAGGACAAGGACCAGGAGGAAGTGCAGGAAGGTCCGGCGGATACCGATTCCCGCCAGTCTGCGGATGAAGAAGGGGCGGGCGACGTTGACTTGCCCTCACCGGACACAGAAGGCATTGAGGTCAACCTCGAAGAGGCACGGACCCGGCCGCAGGCCGTGGAACCGGAGTTCGCGGATTCGGGACAGGAAGAACCGCAGCGGCCGGATTTCCTGGCGGAAGAAGTCAGGGTAGAGCCGGAGGATCAGCGGTCTGTTCTACAAGACGGGGATGACTCGGACAAGACGGAAACTATAGCGGTATCTTTCCGCTCCGCGCCTCCGGAACGTATGGACAGTCTGCCTAAGGAAAATACCGAGCAAGCCGGGGAAGAGGAGTCTGCTGCACGCGAGAGGGAAAGCTACTCCTGGTCGGACAGCTTCTTTACCTCCCGTGCTCAGGCAGTCCCCGATTCCAATGCAGAGGAGAGCTTGGAGGAAGCATCCGCACCCGACGAGGAACCGTATGAGGAGCCGGCGGAAAGCTCAGAGACCGCTACCGCATTCGCCTCTCCGGAAGTGCCGGAGGTGCAGCAGCCATCTTTCGAGCCGAATCACCGCCCCTCTGCATCGGATCTGCCTTCCCCTTCCGGCTCAGACCGTACAGAAGGCATTACCGGAGAAAAAAAGGCGGAAGAGCCTGTATGGGAGGAAAATAAGGCCTCCGGCGAACCCGTATCTGCGGAATCGAATGTGGAATCAAATGCGGAAGCGAACGTAGAAGCGAATATCGAATCGATTGCAGAAGCCAATGAGGAAGCAAGTGCGGAGACGAATGAGGAAGCGGTAGAAACGATTGCCGTGTCGATGCCCGAAGAGAAGCAGGAGCTGAAGATCGCTTTCGGTAAAAAATCGGCCTCCGAAGCCTCCCCGTCTTATAATCTCGCCAATCTGATCCATAAGACGGACATTATCGAGCTGGAGTCCCCTCAACCGGAGATGAGAGAGCAGACGGAGGCAGGCCCGCCTTCATCCTCGGATGGAGTCGAGTGGAAACGCCTGTTCAGCCGTACAGAAGATACCGGGCAGCAATTTAAGCGCATGCGTATGTGTATTGTGCAGAAGGAAGAGACCATTGAGACCATCGCGGAACGATACAAGATCAATCCCCGCGAGATTATTTTGTATAACCGACTCGGCGATCAGCAGATTGAAGAAGGACAGGTGCTCTACATTCCTTGATTCAGGCTGGACGGTAAATAATAAGCCCCCTGGTTTCCATTGGAAGCCAGGGGGCTTATCTACTTTTTGGCCGGATGGAGACATCCTTGGTCTTACCGTTCCGACTCAGACTGCATTCTGATGCTTCAGTACATATCGAATAAAAAACCGAGGTAAAGCAAGAAGAAAGCAAACAAAATAAAAACATCCAGAGGATTGGGAAGCAGTAACGTTCGGACAAATTGTACGCAAATTAACGGGAATAGCACTGCTCTGACAGTAACCCGTACTTTCCACCACCACCGCTGCATCGCCGGTTTCCCTCCCTTAAAGGTTCTCTTGTATGACTAAGTTTATGAGAAGGACAAGCCCGGATATGCTGTTTCGTGGGGAAATCGTGAAAATATTGACTCACCCGTCGAATATGTTTATCATAGTCTATATGTAAGCTTCTCGAATATTAGGGGAGCATAAGGGAAAGCATCCCGTTGGACAACCGAATATCCTTAACAAGACGAGGAAAGGGAGGAGTAGACAGCCAACCCTTCAGAGAGTGAAGCCCTGGGCTGTAAGGCTTCACAGGATGTAACTGTTCGAAAGTCGCCCTGGAGTTGCAGACAAGCGGTCGTCCTATGAGACGTTCATCGTTTATCTGCCGGCCGCAGCCGTTATCTGTTCAAGTGCCGCGTGTATTCTTGCGCGGAATTAAGGTGGTACCACGGAAGAAACCCTTTCGTCCTTTGCGGCGAAAGGTTTTTTTGTGCATCGCAAAGTATTGGAAAAACCCTTTCCGAAGCAGAGTAAAGCCTGCCCGCGAGTAGAGGAAGGTTTAGACCCGACCCTGTAAGGGGGCGGACGGGATAAGCTGTGAAGGCCGCGCGTCACTTTGAGGCGGGATTTTGTGTTGAATAGACAGGAGGTATAGGTGAAATGAGTGAAACGAAAGTCAATCAGCCGTCGATCGAAATGCCTACCACATACGATCCTAAAGCGGCGGAGCAAAAATGGTACGATTATTGGATGAAGGGAGAATATTTCAAAGCGGGACAGCGGCCGGATGCGGAACCGTATACGATCGTTATCCCGCCGCCGAACGTGACCGGAATGCTTCATATCGGTCATGCCCTGGACTTTACCCTGCAGGATATACTTATTCGAACCAAACGGATGCAGGGCTACGATGCCCTGTGGCTGCCGGGTTCCGACCATGCCGGTATCGCCACCCAAACCAAGGTGGAGCAGAAGCTGCGCGAGGAAGGGCAGTCCCGGTACGATCTCGGGCGAGAGGCCTTCCTCGAGAAGGTATGGGAATGGAAGGAGCTCTATGCGAACACCATTCGCGAGCAGTGGGCCAAGATGGGCTTCTCCCTGGATTATTCCCGCGAGCGGTTTACTCTGGATGAAGGGCTGTCCAATGCGGTTCGTGAAGTATTCGTTTCCCTGTATGAGAAAGGGCTGATCTATCGCGGCAAATATATCATTAACTGGGACCCCGCGGCGAGAACGGCTCTGTCGGATATTGAGGTGGAGTACAAGGAGGTTCAAGGCAACCTGTACCATCTCTCCTATCCGTTAAAAGACGGAAGCGGTTCGATCATCGTTGCCACGACCCGGCCGGAAACGATGCTTGGAGATACGGCAGTCGCCGTTCATCCGGAGGACGAGCGCTATAAGCACATGATTGGCAAAACATTGATTCTGCCGATCATCGGCCGGGAAATCCCGGTCATCGCCGATGAATATGTCGAGAAGGAATTCGGAAGCGGCGCGGTGAAAATCACTCCTGCCCACGATCCGAATGACTTCGAGGTGGGACAGCGCCACCAGCTTCCGCAAATTCTCGTTATGGACGAATCCGGGACGATGAACGAGAACGCAGGCAAGTATCAGGGCATGGACCGTTTTGACTGCCGCAAGCAGATTGTTGCGGATATGAAGGAAGCGGGCGTGCTGGTCAAGATCGAGGAGCATGTTCATCAGGTAGGACATAGCGAGCGCAGCGGCGCGGTCGTGGAGCCATATTTGTCCACCCAATGGTTTGTTAATATGAAGCCGTTGGCCCAAAGAGCGATCGAGGTTCAGAAATCGGGCCAAGGAGTGCGTTTTGTGCCGGATCGGTTCGAGAAAATATACATGAATTGGATCGAAAACGTCCGCGATTGGTGCATCTCGCGCCAGCTATGGTGGGGACACCGGATTCCGGCTTGGCACTGCAGGGATTGCGGCGAGGTTCATGTTGCCCGGGAAGAGATCACCCAATGCTCTCAATGCGGCGGCACGAAGCTTCAGCAGGATGAAGATGTACTCGACACCTGGTTCAGCTCGGCGCTGTGGCCGTTCTCCACTCTGGGCTGGCCGGAGAAAACCGCTGACCTTGAACGATATTATCCTACGAATGTGCTGGTGACCGGCTATGACATCATCTATTTCTGGGTAGCGAGAATGATCTTCAGTGCCCTCGAGTTCACTGACCGGATTCCGTTCAAGGATGTCTTGATGCACGGGCTCGTACGCGATGCCGAAGGGCGCAAAATGTCCAAATCGCTGGGCAACGGAGTAGATCCGTTGGAGGTGGTGGAGAAGTACGGCGCCGATGCCATGCGCTTCATGATCTCGACCGGAAGCACACCGGGACATGACCTCCGCTTCCGATGGGAGCGGGTGGAGCAGGCGCGCAACTTTGCCAATAAAATCTGGAATGCCTCCCGCTTCGCGCTGATGAATCTCGAAGGCTTCCGGGCGGAGGATGTCGACCTTAGCGGCAGCCTCGGAACGGCCGACCGCTGGATTCTGCACCGGCTTAACGAGACGGCAAGGGATGTGACGAGGGCGATCGACCATTATGATTTTGGGGAGACCGGCCGCCTGCTCTATAACTTCATATGGGATGACCTGTGTGATTGGTATATCGAATTCAGCAAGCTGTCCTTATACGGCCAGGACCCGGAAGCGAAGAAAAATACGCAGTCGGTGCTTGCTTACGTGCTGGATCGGACTCTTCGACTGCTGCACCCGTTCATGCCGTTCATTACCGAAGAGATCTGGCAGCATCTTCCTCACGAAGGGGAGACCATCACTCTGGCACCGTGGCCTAAGGAGCAGCAAACATTCGAAGCGCCGGAAGCCGTTAAGGAAATGGAGCTGTTAATGGGGATCATCCGCTCCGTTCGCAACATTCGTGCGGAAGTGAATGTGCCGATGAGCAAGAAGGTCGAGCTGCTGATCAAGCCGGTTCATTCGGAAGCCAAAGCGATTCTGGACAGGAATGAAGAATACCTGCGCCGCTTCTCGAACACCTCGCTGCTTGTGATCGACACCGATCTGGCCAATCCGGACAAGGCGATGACGGCATTGGTCACCGGGGCGGAAATTTACTTGCCTCTGGCAGGCCTGATTGATCTGTCTCAGGAAATCGCGCGCCTGGAGAAGGAACTGCAGACGCTTCATGCGGAAGTCAACCGGGTTGAGAAGAAGCTCGCCAACGAAGGATTTATCGCGAAGGCCCCGGCGAAGGTCATTGAAGAAGAGAAAGCGAAGCTGGCCGATTATTCGGATAAACGGGATAAAGTGATTGCTCGGCTTAACGAATTGAAGTCTTCCTGATTGCAGCAGGCCCATTGGGATTCTGAACCTGTCAAACCGAGGCCTTTACTTCATATATTAAAGGGATGAGAACAATGAATCGAACGAGTGAGCATTCAAGCTCAAGCTTTCAAACCTATGCCGAGGCCGTCGAATGGATTACCGGGCTTATGCCTATGGGGATCCGGCCGGGGCTCAAACGGATGGAAACGTTCATGGAGAAGCTCGGCCATCCGGAGCGGAGGCTTAAATTTATTCATGTAGCCGGAACGAACGGCAAAGGCTCGACCTGCGCTTTTTTGACCAAAGTGCTGCTTCGTAACGGGTACGCAGTGGGTACTTTCACTTCACCGTATATGGAGAAGTTCACAAACCGCCTCCGCTTTAACGGGCAGGATATTGGCGAAGAGGAGCTATTGATGCTCGCCAATCGCATCAAACCGCTTGCCGATGAAATGGCCGCTACCGAGCTTGGCCATCCGACCATGTTCGAAATTACGACGACTCTGGCCATTCTCTACTTCGCTACGGTGACTTATCCCGATTATGTCGTTTGGGAAACCGGTCTGGGCGGAAGGCTGGATTCGACGAATATCGTATTTCCTGTCGTATCGATCATTACCAATGTCGGACATGACCATATGGACGTGTTGGGAAATACGCTGGATAAGATCGCCATGGAGAAGGCCGGGATCATTAAGCCGGGCGTCCCGGTCATCTCGGCCGTCGAGCAGCCGGAGGCCGTTGCGGTCATCGAGCAGGTATGCAGAGACAAGCGTTCCTCGCTGTATTTGTTGGGGCGGGAGTTCGATTACAGAGAGCTGTCGACCGAATTGAACCGTCAGAAGTTCGATTTCCGCAGCCCGTTTCGGGAGATCCCGGGTTTAACCATATCCCTTAATGGATATCATCAGTATAAGAACGCAGCCGTAGCATTGATGGCGATTGAGGTGCTTCGGCAATATTATGCTTTGATCGTGGAAGAAGAGGATCTGTATGCGGCGATGCTGGAGACGGAATGGCCGGGAAGGCTCGAGCTGGTCTCGGACCAACCGCCTCTGCTGCTGGATGGAGCCCACAATCCCGAAGGAGCGGAATCGCTGGCCCATGCATTGGCTTCGGTATACACATACCGTAAGCTTCATCTGATGATCGGCATGCTGTCCACGAAGGAGCATTTCGAGTACTTTGGGCATATACTGCCTTTGGCAGATTCCATCATCTTGACGGAGCCTGACTTCCGCAAGAGGCAGAAGGCAGAGGATCTGGCCGTCACCGCCCGCGAAGTTCTTCAGGGGCTGGGACGGGAGACGGAGATTACCGTAGAGCCGGATTGGAAGAAGGCATTGGAAATGTTGCGAGCCAGAACCGGTCCCGAGGATTTGGCTGTCGTTTCCGGAACCCTGTATTTAATTTCTGATGTCCGTTCATGGATATTGTATCAATCTGAATCTGAAAAAGGTTGGTGAGCACATCGTGAACACTTCAGAGCATGTTCATTTTATCGGCATCGGCGGGTATGGGATGAGCGCTATCGCCAAGGTGATGCTGGAAATGGGGTATAACGTGTCGGGGTCCGACTTGGCCCGCAAGGAATTGACGGAGAAGCTGGAGGCAGGCGGAGCCCGGGTTTTTATCGGACATGAGGCGGACCATGTTCGGGGGGCCGACCTGGTCGTTTATTCGACTGCATTGCCGAAGGATAATGTCGAGATGCGCAAGGCGGAGGAGCTGCGCATTCCCATTCTGCACCGTGCCCAGATGCTCGCCCGTCTGATGAACGAACGGAAGGGCGTGGCTGTAGCGGGGGCGCACGGCAAGACAACGACCTCCTCTATGATCGCTCTGGTGATGGAACGGTGTCAGCAAGACCCGACCTATATCATCGGCGGGGAAATCATGAATCTCGGGAGTAATGCCAAGGCCGGACAGGGAGAGTTCGTGATTGCCGAAGCGGACGAGAGCGACGGTTCTTTCTTGCAGTACCACCCGGTTCTGGCGATTGTGACCAATATCGAGGCGGATCATCTGGAAAACTATGACGGCGATTTCAATAAGCTTAAGCAGGCGTACGCTCAATTTTTGTCTCAGGTGAAGGAAGGCGGGAAGGCCATCGTTTGTTACGATGACGAAAATCTGCAGGAACTGCTGCCCAGCATCCGGAGCGATGTCATTACTTACGGCTTCGACGAGAAAGCCGATTATGCTGCATCCGATCTGCAGCTCGGGGACCGCAAGGTTTCGTTCGATGTCCGGCGCAAAGGTGAGCGGTTAGGACGAATCCGGCTGTCGGTTCCCGGCAAACATAACGTATACAATGCCTTGGCCACTTTAATCACTTGTATGGAAGCGGGGCTTACCTTCGATCAAGTGGCGGAAGCGATCACCGAATTCCGCGGAGCCAAGCGCCGTTTCCAAGTGCTTGGAGAAATCGACGATGTGCTGATTATCGACGATTACGCCCATCATCCTACGGAGATTGAAGCGACCATTCATGCGGCCAAGGCGACGGGGAAGAACATCATTGCGGTGTTCCAGCCACAGCGCTACACCCGGACCTTCTTCCTGTTTGAGCAGTTCAGCCGTGCTTTCGGGCTGGCCGATGAGGTGATTATTACGGACATCTACAGCCCGGCGGGTGAAGCCCAAATCGAAGGAATTACTTCCGCGAAGCTGGTTGAATTAATCCGCAAGAACAGCAACCCGAACGTGAGTTATGTACCGACTAATGAAGAGGTGCTGGATCTTTTGTTAGACCGGGTACAGCCGGGCGATCTCGTGCTTACGATGGGAGCCGGCGATATTTGGATGATTGCCGACCGGCTGGCCAAGGAGTGGAACCCTCCCAGACAGAAGGTTCAGTAACTTTAACACGAATAACCGAGTTTGCGCGGGATGCCGCACCGACCTATATTCTCTGCCCCTTTTCTCTTGAGAAGAAAAGGGGTTTTGCTATATTTCTGCGAAAATATTTTCTCTCTCATATTTTACTTGGACGGGTCATAGGCTAGTATTACCAAGAAGAACAAGGGGAGAAATCAATGAATAAAGCGCGGATCACATACCGTTTGGACAACGAATCGAATCGGCGCGGGGAGCGCCAGCGGCAGAGCGAGCCGCCTGCGGTCATCCCTCTTCACCAAGAGGAGTATCAAGTGGTGGAAGAAAGCCCGTCCCGTCTCAACCAATATACAAGCGATTTTGGCACCTGGAAAAGCCCTTTTGACGAGGAGACGGAAAGAATAGAACGGATGATCAGGGAAACGAACGAAAGAAATCATCCGGAAGTAAACCGTGCTCCCGATTATAACGTCCCTCATACTCCCATTATAGAAGAGGAACAGACGGACCATCGGCAGGAAAGATGGAACGGAGCGTACATACCGCCCTACGAGGAGCAGCCCGTGGTGACTACGACAAGATATGTCCGTTATTCCAAGCCGCCATGGGTGAAAATTATAAGCTCTGTGGCCGCCGCTGTGGCTACCGGAGTGCTGCTCGGATTTTTCGTGTTATCGATGTTTGACAAGCCGGTGGTTCCAACAGAGCCCGGAACGAAAGGTCAGGCTGAGCAAGGGCCACCAGCCGCTGCGGCCGCCAATGGGCCTGAAGCCGCCGATCCGGCAGGTGCCGCCGGGCAAGCGGAGAACGGATCGCTCGAAGCGGCCGTTCAGACGACAGCCGGCGGAGCGGATGTCAATATCGCAGCCAAAACCTATTCCGTATTGCAAAACGGAATATTCAGCAGCGCGGAAGGGGCGCAGACAGCCCAGGAGGATTTGCGCAGCAAGGGGCTTGCCGGGGTGACGGAGCAAACCGACAAGCATTATGTATATGCCGGTATCGCAGCCGACCGGAATGACGCGCTTAATTTGGGCAAGGAACTGCAGGGACGGCAAATCGAAATCTATGTTAAAAATTACTCCCTGCCGGCTTTGACTAAAGTGAATTGGCCGGGCAGCATTGAAGGGCTGGAAAACTACTTGGCATTGTCCGATCAAATGGTACAGATCATCAGCGGGATGACGGCAGTCCATCTGGAAGAAGAAAGTCCCACTCCTATGGACAGCAATAGTCTGCAATCCCTCAAGGAGAGGCATGAGGGTTGGAGCGGCGCCGCTTCTACCGTGGCCAAAGAAGCATCCGAAGAGGTCAAGCCGATCCTGCAGAAGCTGGATCAGGCAATGAACACCGCGCTTCAATCGATTGACCAATATACGAAAAATCCTTCCACCTCTATGCTCTGGGAGGCTCAGACCAGCTTGATGAATTTCGTTCTAACGGAGAAGCAGCTGCTGGAGACTATTGCGGTGAAATAACATGTTCTGCTGCACCGGTCGGATATTCCGCACGGGCGCAGCGGAATTTTTTTTATAATTTGGTACCTCGTAACTCCTGTATAAACCTTTATCGAAGCAAGGCAAGAAGAGCGACCGCGTCTAGAGGAAGCTATAGACCCCGCCCCTGTAAGGTTACGGACGGAATTAGCTTTGAAGGTTCCACTCCCTGCAAAGTATCCATAATAAGCTTCAAAGGCATGTGTCTCAATGTGAAATTATTTTTGGTCCATTTTATGGGAAATCGCAGACCGATCTGTTATCGAAACGGGAGGAAAGGGGTAAAAAACGCCCTAAACCGCTCGTTTCTTCCTTATTTCGACAATCATTCCGGGAAAAGACGAATCTTTTCGACATTCATTGTATTGACATTCGTTAACCCGTATAATATGAAATATGGTTTGTAAGTTTATCGCAAGGGATGCTGGTTGATGAAGAAAAACATGTTCACTTTGATATTGTTTTTGCTGGTCGGCCTTATAGCCGCGGCTATCGTAACGCAGCTGCTGGCACCGGTACAAGCTCTGTCATTTTTGACAAAATCAGCCGATATCGTTTGGCAGCCCAAAGCGGATTTACAAATTATCAAATATGATTTGTATATTCAGATCAAACTAAATTTGATAAGCATATTAGGGATTATTCTGGCCGTCTGGATCTATCGGAAGCTCTAATGCTCAGAGGACGGCGGGGTGCTTTCGGGCTCTCGTCCCGTCCCCCATACCGGATCTACCGAGACAGCGCCGAGGACCGGCTTCTTTTCTTCGGTACGGGTGATCGGGCCACCGGACCATTCCCCAGGGAGGATTAGCAGTGGAACCAACAGCAGCGAGCCGTCTTATTCTTGCTTCCACTTCGCCGCGCAGACAGGAATTGATCCGTGCTCTCGGTCTTCCATATGAGATAGTGGCCAGTGAAGCAGACGAAACGGTTGCAGATCATTTAACCCCGGCGGAGATCGTCGAAACCTTGTCAGAGAGAAAAGCCAGGGCCGTATACGAACGGGTGCCGTCCTACCCGGGCAGGCAAATTATTGTCGGGTCGGATACGATCGTTGTTTACAACGGAGAACCGCTCGGCAAGCCGGCCGATCGGGAGGATGCCCGGCGGATGCTCAGCATGCTCCAGGGCAATACGCATCACGTATTTACCGGAATCACATGCATTGAGGCAGGGTCAGGCCGGTCGCTTACGGCCCATCGGATGACGAGAGTCACCATGAAGCCGCTCAGCGAACGGCAAATTGACCGCTATATCGAGACAGGGGAACCTATGGATAAAGCCGGAGCCTATGCCATACAGGGCTTGGGGGCGACGATGGTCGAGGCGATCGAGGGGGATTATTTTAACGTAGTCGGACTGTCGTTAAATCTGCTGGCTGATATGCTTTATTCCTTTAATATCGAAGTTCTGTAGGCAATGTATCCATTGCCGCAAGCGCCGTGTTCAAAGGAAAGAAGTGAAGGTTTGGACTGGAGAAGCTTTGCTACCAGCGTTCGAAAAAGACGTTAATCATCGGAATGCTCAAAATATCCTGACAAGGAAGTGGAGAGAATGGAATCTCAAACGATGACTTTGCGCGAGATTCCCCATGAGGACAGACCTAGAGAACGAATGCAGCAGTATGGGGCTCAGGCACTCAGCAATGCGGAGTTGCTGGCTATATTGTTACGAACGGGAACCTACCGTGAGTCGGCGGTGCAGCTTGCCCAGCGCATTTTGCAGGAGGCGGGCTCTTTACGCGGGCTGGTCGGAATGAGTATCGACGAAATGATGGAGACGAAAGGAATCGGCTTGGCCAAGGCTCTGCAGCTTAAGGCAGGGATAGAGCTTGGGCGGAGACTGGCGGCTTCGTCCCTTCAAGAAACCGTTACGATTCGTTCCCCGCAGGATGTCTACTCCTTGCTCTCCGAGGATCTAAGATATTTGCAGAAGGAGCATTTTGTCTGTTTGTTTCTAAATACCAAGAATCATGTGCTGGCGCAGGAGACGCTGTCGATCGGCACTCTTAACGCTTCCCTCGTTCATCCGAGAGAAGTTTTCCTGGCGGCTATTCGCAGAAGCAGCGCGTCCATAATTTGTGTACATAATCATCCCAGCGGTGATCCGACTCCGAGTCCCGAAGACATTCAGATGACCCGGAGGCTGGCGGAGGCCGGACAGATTATTGGAATTGACGTACTGGATCATGTGATCATTGGAGACCGGGGCTATATCAGTTTGAAGGAAAAAGGGTATATGTAATATAATGATTAAATGCAGTTGAATTGCAGGAAGGGAGCCTCAAATATATGTTTGGTGGATTTTCTAAAGACCTGGGGATTGACCTGGGAACGGCCAACACCCTTGTCTATGTCAAAGGAAAAGGAATTGTCGTCAGGGAGCCGTCTGTCGTTGCCCTGCGTACCGATACAAAAACTATAGAAGCAGTGGGAGAGGCCGCCAAGAAAATGATCGGCCGGACTCCGGGAAATATTCGTGCGGTTCGTCCAATGAAGGACGGAGTTATCGCTGATTTTGAGACAACGGCAACGATGATCAAATATTTTATCCGTCAAGCAATGAAGCAGCGTTCACTGTTTCAGCGCCATCCCAGCGTTATGGTTTGCGTGCCGTCGGGAATCACTGCCGTAGAGAAACGGGCGGTGGAGGATGCAACGAAGCAGGCCGGCGCCCGTGAAGCGTTTACGATCGAGGAGCCTTTCGCGGCCGCTATCGGAGCCGATTTGCCGGTTTGGGAGCCGACGGGAAGCATGGTCGTGGATATCGGTGGAGGAACGACGGAGGTCGCCGTCATTTCGCTCGGAGGCATCGTTACCAGCCGTTCGATCCGTATTGCCGGAGATGATCTGGATGAGGCGATTACCCAATATATTAAGAAAATGTACAATTTAATGATCGGGGAACGGACTGCCGAAACGATGAAAATCGAAATCGGGTCAGCCATTGCGATGGAAAAAAGCGAGACGATTGAAATCAGGGGACGCGACCTGGTGAGCGGATTGCCCAAAACGATGACCGTCACTTCGGAGGAGATTGCTGAAGCGTTGTCGGATCCGGTTAACAGTATCGTGGATGCGGTTAAGGTTACGTTGGAGAAGTGTCCTCCGGAGCTGGCGGCCGATATTATGGACCGCGGCATTGTGCTGACCGGAGGAGGCGGGTTGCTTCGTAATTTGGACAAGCTGCTGTCCAGAGAGACCGGGATGCCGGTTATGGTCGCTGAGAATCCTCTCGATTGTGTCGCTATTGGAACAGGCAGGGCGCTTGACAATATCCATTTATTCAAAGCCAAATCTACAGCCGGGGGTCGGGTTAGACGCTAAAATAACGATAGATTAGAAGGTGGATCGGTTTGTTCAAATTTATGGGAAACAAAAAAATTGTTGTCCTTTTGGTTTCCTTGATCATCTTCGTTATTTTGATGGGCTTAACGATGTTGAGACCTGGAATGACCTGGCCTGAGAAATTTGTTAAAGATACAGTATCCTGGACCCAAGGGCTATTCAACAGACCCGCTCAAGCGATAGCGGGTTTCTTTCAGGATATCCGCGAGTTGAAAAACTTGTATAAAGAAAACAAGGTGCTCAAAGAGACGCTTTCTCATTACGCCCGAGATACGATGAGATTGAACAAGCTGGAGTCGGATAACAAAAATTTGAAGGAACTGCTGGAGTTTACCGAAAGGCAGAAGGGCTTGGACAACTATAAGTATCATGTGGCTCAAGTCTACGCAATGAGCGCTGATCCTTATACCAGCGTCGTCAACATCGATTTAGGAGAAAGAGACGGGATTCGCAAGGACATGGCTGTAATTTCGGTCCATGGTCTGGTGGGGCGTATTGATAAAGTGTCCGAGTTTACTTCCAGCGTGCAGCTGTTGACAGAGCTCGATGCAACGAATAATCAATCGAAGGCTATTGCCGCTACGGTCAAAGGCAAAGAGAAATCATTCGGAATTATTCAAAGCTATGATCACGAATCACAATTGCTTATCATGACCAATATTGACACTAACGACGATCTTGCCGAAGGCGATACGATCATTACGTCCGGAATGGGGCTTGTCTTTCCGAAAGGAATTGAGATAGGCACCGTCGTATCTAAAGAGGACGGGGATTTCGGAATCAACTATGTAGCCAAAATCAAACCGGCAGCCACTTTCCGCCATCTCAGCGAGCTTATGGTCGTGGAAGTTCAGGACCCGAGGTGAAGCGATGGGACGCCATAAACTGACATTGCTGCTGCTGCTGTTATTCGTTCTGGAGGGAACGGTGATGAAATGGATCATTCCCCCCTCCTGGCAACTGCAGGTGGTCGTATCTCCTCATTTGGTTCTGGTAGCGGTTATGTTTATCGGAATCTACCTCAATAAAAGCTGGGGCCTCGCTTATGGGCTTGGCTTCGGCCTGCTGCACGATATTGTCTATTACGGCCCAATGTTGGGAGTCTACTGTATGGCCATGGGCGCTGTAGGCTATTTAAGCGGGATTATTCCGTTTCGTTCGCAAGCGAATATAATGACGAGTCTCTTCATCGTCGTGACCGGAAGCTTGCTGTTTGAATGGATCATCTACGGAATCTATCGGGTAGCTCAAATCCGGTTAATCGATCCCCAGTGGGCATTTATGCATATTATGCTGCCTACTGTTTTTATTAACCTGTTGTTTGCGCTCGTTATTTACGTGCCGATGAGAAGGTGGCTCGACAACATTCGGAAGCTTCAGAAGCGGGAGAAGGAATAATTTCACGGCCGGGGAAGGAAAAGCAGCCTAGCGAATGGAATTGTTAGGGCAGGAGGTAGGGAAGGAACATGACTGCAACCAAACATCATGTTACGATAAAAGGAGTTAAGGACGGACTGGTGTTCGTTCTGGACGACACCTGCCGCTTAACGGATTTGCTGGAAGAGTTGCAGCATAAACTCGAGAAGACGCATCATAAGATCTTGTCCGGTCCTCTCATACGAGTCTATGTTAAATTAGGGAAAAGGGTTATCAATGAAGCGGAGCAAGAACAGATTAGGGAATTGATCGGACAGCACGGGAATCTGATCATTCAATCGTTCGAAACCTCCGCTTCTCCGGCCCTTCCTCCCGAAATCCTTCCAAGCGGCATAAAGGTAATAACGGGAATCGTCCGCTCCGGACAGACGGTAACCCATGAAGGAAATGTAATGCTGCTCGGTGATGTCAATCCGGGGGGAAGCATTCTTTCGACGGGTGACATTTTTGTGATGGGTTCCCTGCGGGGGATGGCCCACGCGGGAACGCAAGGCGATGAGAAAGCCATTATCGCCGCATCTTATATGAGGCCTACTCAGCTTAGAATTGCCGGCATCTTCAGCAGGCCTCCGGATGAATGGGGCATTGACGAAGCATTGATGGAATTTGCCTATATTCAAAATGCGAGGATGGAAATAGACAAGATCTATCACATCCAGCGTATACGCCCGGATCTGGGCAAGGGTTAAATTTATTTGGGAAACGGAGTGAGCATATTGGGAGAGGCAATTGTCGTCACTTCCGGTAAAGGCGGTGTGGGCAAAACGACGACGTCCGCCAATGTCGGTACCGCCTTGGCCCTCCAAGGCAAGAAAGTGTGCATGGTTGATACGGACATTGGCTTGCGCAACCTGGACGTCGTCATGGGCTTGGAGAACCGCATCATCTATGATCTGGTGGATGTCGCGGCAGGGCGCTGCCGGCTGAAACAGGCATTGATCAAGGACAAGCGCTTTGAGGAACTGTACCTTCTGCCGGCCGCTCAAACCAGCGACAAGCATTCGGTCACGCCGGAGAATGTCCGCGATATCGTTCTGGAGCTGAAGAAGGATTTTGACTTCGTCATTATTGATTGCCCTGCGGGAATCGAACAGGGCTTCAAAAATGCGGTAGCCGGGGCCGATAAGGCGATTGTCGTGACTACGCCGGAGAATGCGGCCGTCCGGGATGCCGACCGGATTATCGGGCTGCTGGAGAAGGAGAATGTGGAGTCTCCGAAGCTGATCATCAATCGGATCAAAGGAAGCATGGTCAAAAAGGGCGAGATGCTCGACATTGATGAAATCTGCTCGATTCTGGCCATCGATCTGCTGGGGATCGTTCCCGATGATGAGCAGGTCATCAAAGCGGCGAACTCCGGCGAGCCGACGGTCATGAATCCGGATTCCCGGGCAGCACTGGCATATCGGAATATTGCCAGACGGATTCTAGGGGATACGGTTCCGCTTATTTCACTGGAAGAAAAGCCGGGTATCATCAAAAAAATGAAGCAATTTTTCGGGATGGGATGATTAGTTGTGCTCGCTAAATTAAAGAGGATCGATTGGTACATAGTTCTCATCCTGGGTGTCTTCATGATTGTCAGCTCGCTCCTCATTTATAGCGCAACGGTAGATGTGCCCAAGTATGCTAATTTTAATTTCCATATCAAGAACTTTATCTACTACGCTTTAGGATTTTTCCTTTTCCTTGTTATCTCGCTTCTGGATTACCGGATACTGCTAAAGCTTTCTTGGTACGCCTATGGGTTAGGAATTATACTGCTTCTTGGCTTGTACAAATTCGGGGTCGTACGGGAAGGTGCCATCGGCTGGTATCAACTGGGAGGCTTTGACTTTCAGCCCGCTGAATTTATGAAGCTGGCTCTCATTATGGTGATCGCCTCCTTCATGAGTATGAGAGAAGGCGAACCGCTACGTTTGGGGAAGGATGTCATCCCGATCGGCCTGATCGTTTTCGTACCGTTCATTCTCGTTTTCGAGCAGCCGGATCTCGGCAATGCGGTTATATATATCGCCATTCTGCTCGGTATGCTCTGGATCGGCAACGTACAATTCAAGCACGTTGCGATCGGCGCGATCATTGTAGCCGTAATCGTCGGCAGCTTTTACTATTTGTACCAGCATTACCACGATTCCATCGAGGCCTACCTGCAGGCTAACAATAAAGGGCACTGGGTCAAAAGGATCGATACGTTCCTTAACCCGGAGCAAGCCGATAAGGACGCCCGCTTTCATCTGGAAAGGGCACAGATTGCCATCGGTTCCGGCTCCTTGCTCGGGGACGGTTATCTGAAAGGAGATTCCATTCATAATAATTTTGTTCCCGTTGCCTATTCCGATGCCATTTTCGTAGTGGTGGCGGAGGAGTTCGGCTTTGTCGGGTCTGCGGTGCTGCTTATGCTGCTGTTCAGCTTCCTCTACCGAATGATTCTGATCGCACTGAAGTCGAGCGACCGCCGAGGGTCATTTATCGTCATCGGGATAGTCTCGATGTATGTGTTCCAGATTTTCCAGAACATCGGAATGTGGTTTGGCTTGCTGCCCGTTACGGGAATTACGCTCCCTTTTATCAGCTACGGGGGAACCTCGCTTCTGATCAATATGGTCTCCATAGCCATAGTCATGAGCGTACAAATTCATCAGGAACCGGAGGAAGACTTGGCCTGACCTAAGCTCTCGCTTTCGCCATTCCCTGCAGGGGATGCGGAAGACAGGGCTTATTTTTTTACCCCTTATTTTCTTGCGGATAAGCCCTATACATAAATACTCCTTGCCCCTCATAGGATGAAGTAAACAAGCTGTGTGAGTTCAACAGGTTCCCGTTAATGATCTTAAGCGGCATCAGCCGAAATTTTGATCTGAATAGGCTCCAACTGCAGTTGGTTGCAGCGCCTGAATGACTTGTCTAATGGGACTTGTTGAACTGCCTCGTAATCGGGAGGGGTAAACGGTGGAAGTGAAAGCCAATGTACGCCAGCGCAGGCAAGAGCGAATCAAATCGCTTCAGAATGATCATCGGGCAGAACCAATGCCCAGGATTTCTCCCCCTGAAGCCGAACCTCCAACGGCCGCGGATGAACGGTGGTCCGATCCGGAATTTGTGTGGAAAATGAAGCAAAAGCAATGGCTGAGTTCCTCCGGTCACCGATCAAGCGATGATTCGGAGCAAGGAGGATCGGGAGGGAACCGCTTAGTCCCGAGCACCAGGGCTATCTGGTTGAAGCTGCTCGCCAGTATCCTTGGCTTCATGCTGGTATGGGGCATGTTCCGGCTTGAGCATCCATGGGCTTATCAGGGCAGACAATGGGTTGGGGCTGCTTTGACACAGGACATGCCTTTCACCGCCCTGGCCGGCTGGTATGAGCGCACCTTCGGCGGAGCCCCCTCTTTCCTGCCTGCTTTTCGCGGGAAGAAGGAGCAGGAAGCGCATAGGGCGGATTCTCCGCAGCTCAAGCATTTCACGGTTCCCGTTCAGGGAACGCTAGTCTCTTCCTTCTCGGCGGATCAGCCGTGGGTTGTCATTCAGACGTCAGGGGAAGCTCCGGTCTATGCGATGGATACGGGGAGAGTAGAATTTGCGGGTTATTTGGAGGATACCGGATACACGGTAGTCATCCGCCATGCTAACGGATTGCAGTCCACATACGGATATTTAAAGGCGAACTTGTGGGAAGAGAATGATTGGATTGAGGGCGGGGAGCTGCTTGGAAAAACGAGATCGGGAACCGGACGCTGGGCGGAGCAGTTATATTTTGCGGTGAAGAAGGACGAGGAATCGATTGATCCTACGGAAGTGGTAGCCTTTGATTAAGTGGCTGGGAACGCGCTACCGCTTTCATCCTCTGTTTGTCCTGATGATGCTTCTGTCCCTGTTTACAGGGTATTTTGTGGAATTGATCACCTTGTTCGGCATTGTGCTCATTCATGAGCTTGGACATGTTTTTACGGCGAAAAGCTTCGGATGGAACGTCACTGAGGTTCAACTGCTCCCGTTCGGCGGAGTGGCGGTTGTTGAAGAAAGCGGCAACGTTCCCGCCAGAGAAGATCTGATAGTGGCGTTAGCCGGCCCCTTGCAAAATTTGTGGATGGCGGCCTTTGCTCTGTTGGTGCTTGCGACCGGATGGGCTGACCCCGAGTGGTGGATATATTTCATACAGGCGAATTTATGGATAGGCGCCTTTAATCTGCTGCCGATTCTTCCTTTGGACGGGGGCAAAATTTTACAGGCCGTGCTAAGCTACTTCCTGCCTTATCACCGCACTTTATTGCTCACGACGTGGATCAGCTTAATCATGAGTTTCGGCCTCGTTGCGGCTTCGGTCTTCCCTTGGAACGGAGGAGGGGTCCATTTGAATTTGCTGGTCATCGGCTTATTCCTTCTCTATTCCAATTGGTACGGTTACCGGCACCTTCCTTTTCAATTCGTAAGATTTCTGATGAGCCGCCATGATCGTTTTGCCACTAGCTGGATAAGGGGGACCATAGCACAACCCATTATCGTCTCGGGGGGGCATCGGGTAACGGAAATCATGCGTCTGTTGATGAGGGAACAGTATCATTTGATCTATATTATGGGGGATCAAGGGTCGATCAGGCATGTCGTTCCGGAACAAAGGCTGATCGATGTTTATTTTAGCGGGAAAAAAAGGAACGATGCGGTATCCGACTTATTCGTGTAAAATGGAGCTTAGCGGTTAAGGGCAGAGGTGATTTTTTGAAACAAGTTTTAGTTCAGAATAAGCAAGGATTATGCAAAATCGTTGTCATGGAAAACGGAAAAATGACGGAATATTATACGGAACGTCCATCCGAGATTGAGAAGGCGGGCAATGTTTATAAAGGAAAAGTTGTCAACGTTGTTCCCGGCCTTCAGGCGGCATTCGTCGATATCGGCTTGGACAAGAACGCTTATTTATACATTGATGATCTGCTGCCAGCCCACTTGGAGAAGCAGCCTGAGCACAAACCGTCGATTCGCGATTTGGTGAAGGAAGGGCAGGAGGTCATCGTGCAAGTGAAGAAGGAGCCTGTCGGTTCCAAGGGGGCGCGGGTAACGACTCACTGCACCATTCCGGGGCGCTGGCTCGTCTTCCTTCCGGAAGCGGATTACGTAGCTACCTCGAGAAAAATTAACTGTCCGGAGGAAAAGACCCGCCTCCGGCAATTGGCGGAAGCCCTTCGTGAGCCGGGCGACGGCATCATTGTGCGGACATTGGCGGAGGGGCAATCATCGGAAGTTCTTGAGCAAGATTTCCAATGGCTGAAGGATGTGTGGTCCTCGATCTTGAGGAAAGCGGAATGCAGCACAGCTCCCGCATTGCTGTACCGGGACCTGTCTCTGCTTCCCAGACTGGTCAGGGATTTATTTAACGAGAGAGTGGACGAGTGGGTGGTGGACGAGCCTCAGGTCGGTGCGGAAATTAAGGCGATGCTCGACGATATGGCGCCGGAGCTGACGGAGAGAGTCCGGATATATTCGGATCGGACCCCGCTTTTTGAAGCATACGGGATTTCAGCGGAGCTGGAAGCAATGTCCCGGCGTCAAATCTGGCTCCATTGCGGAGGATACATCGTTGTCGATCGGACGGAAGCCTTAACGGTCATCGACGTGAACACGGGCAAGTATACCGGACAGGACAACCTGGAACGGACGGCTTATGTCGTAAATAGAGAAGCTGCGAGTTTGATCGCCCGCTTAATCCGTTTTCGGGATCTTGGAGGCATCATTCTGATTGACTTTATAGATATGGAGGAGGAAGAGCACCGAAGAGGCGTGCAGGAAGTGCTGGAAGAAGAGGTTCTCGGCGATCGGGCCCGGACGAATCTGGTTGGCTGGACGAGGCTGGGGCTGTTCGAATTGACCCGTCAGAGGAGCCGGCCGGCGATTGATGATAATAGCCGGTGCCCGGTATGTGGAGGCAGTGGGAGGTTGCTGTCCAGGGAGGGCTAGATATACTCTTTGTCCTTCGGGATAGCAAAAGCTATTGCAAAGTAAGGACGGGCAGGGGACGTTCAAATGACGGTTGAAAGCCGATTGCGAAGCCGTTACAAGTCGATTGCAGCGCCGTTACAAGCCGATCGCAGCGCCGTTGCAGAGCCGATAGCAAGCAAGCTGTTGCAAAGCCGATGGCAAACGCAGTTGCTAAGTAAAGACGAGCAATAGTACATTAAATTCCTCCCTTTTTCCAAAAAGAGAGCGAAAGACGCTCAAATGTGCAGGTCTTTTGGACGAAATGGGGCCATTTCGCAAAAAATCGCTCCAAAGACCTGCATTATCGCTTTAGAATCAGGCATGTGGCGACTTTTACCCAAAAAGACCTGCACTATTGCTTTAGAATAAGGCGTTGCACGCGTTTCTCTCCAAAAGACCTGCAGTTTCTCCACGGCCTGTCTTTACGATCTCTGGCGGTATAGGGAGGGCTGGCGGGCGTCTATCGTTGGCCAAGAGCAAGAGGAGGGTGTCCCGTCGCGAGGCGGAATGCGGGTAGGGGCGTCTGTGTTATTTGCTGCCAGACTCCTGAAGGCCACACCTAGCAATCCATAGGGAAGCCGACTTTTAGCCGCCCCGTATGCCCTTCTGTCTCTCTTCGCAATGATAAGTTTTACATTTTGTTCAAGAGTTGTTAACTTCCGAATCCTCTGAGCTCCTTGACGATTTTTCCGTGTTCTCCAGCCGCTTATCGTGACATTCAAAGCAGTACAATTCCCCGTTTTCGGCTACCGTGCCGTTTAGAAAACCGTCCATGCAATAAATTTTTACCCCGCACCGGACACAAGCCCCTACATACTCTTTCATCCTGCATACCCCTTTCAGACGATAATATAAAGAAATACGTTCTATAATCTACATTATATTTATAACTCAGCTACTTTCGCACTTAAATAAACTTGTGATGACGGCGAAGATAAGAAAAAGATACTGCTATGTTTAACAGGTCGAACCTGACCAAAATTCTATCAAGATCGAAGAGAGTCTCTTATGCTTCAGATAACGAAACGAACGAAACTTCACAACTACCTCATAGGCGGAAGATAAATTGCTGCGATTATGCAGTTATTATGAATCGATTCAGAACATTATGGGGAAAAGCCTGCGAAAATGCACGAATTTACCTATAAGATCAACCCGAACTCCCTTTAAACGAGAAGAAAGATGCAGATTCGCAGGCTTTGCAGCGGACACGGAATCAATTCGTCCAAAAGGATGCACTTTTGCAGGCTTTGGCCAAAAACAAAGTTCGTAAAATGGAGTTATTTTACATTTATCATAAAAGGCTGCCTGATGTTGAAAAAAGAAAGGCGTAGGTCTATTGTGCCTCCTCGAAAGGAAAGGCATGGGCCCGTTGATCCAGGTAGGAAAGACTTCCCGGGTATTGAGAAACAAAAGGACTTAGAAAAAAAGGGATTATATGGAGCAAGAAGGTTGCCAAAGGTAAATAATATGATATTATTTTAATATGGTAAAGTGATAACGTAATAAAATAATACATCTCTTTTTTAGGGAAGGAGAGACATGGATGATCCGAGCGGTTGTTTTCGATTTTGACGGGCTGATCCGAGATACGGAAACGTATGAATACTATTCATTTGTTAATCTGCTTGGCGAATATGGGGTAGAGCTGCCCCTTGAATTATACAGCAGCAGAATCGGCGGGGATACGGATACCTTCTGCCCATACTCCTACCTGGAATCTTCCATCGGCAGGACGCTGGAACGAGAACGTCTGAGAGAACGCCGGAGAGAAATCTATGCTGAACTTATTCATACGGAGAAGACCAGACCCGGGGTGGAGGATTATTTGCAAGCCGCACAGAGGATGGGATTACGGATCGGCTTGGCCTCGAGCGCCCCTTCGAGTTGGGTGATGCCGAATTTGGAGGAGCTGGGGCTGGTTCCGTATTTTGAATGTATCCGGACGCATGATGATGCGGTTCGCGTTAAGCCCGATCCCGAGCTTTATCTCAACGTGCTGGATGCCTTGGGGGTGAATCCGCGGCAGGCAGTCGCCTTTGAAGATTCTCCTAATGGGGCTTTGGCTGCTTTCAGAGCTAATATGCGTTGTGTCATTGTTCCGAACAAGCTGACTGAGCAATTGACCTTCGGACATTATGACTTGCGCCTGAGCTCCATGAAGGATATGGGGCTGGAAGAGGTGCTTGCCCGCCTCGGCTGAATGGGCAGAAGAATTCCGGCCACCCGATGGGCTATCGTTAATTTTTTGAATTGATTTACGGGATATAATATGATAGAATGATTCAGTATGTTGCAGCAGCATGCTGTAACCGCGCATGTCGGGTTATCAAGAGACCGGGCTCCGCAAGGGCAAGGCCACCTGGACGATGGCGAGTCTGAGACATGAGGAGGTGCAACGAATGTACGCAATTATCGAAACTGGCGGAAAGCAGTACAAGGTTCAAGAAGGCGATGCTATTTACATCGAGAAGCTGGATGTTAACGAAGGCGATGTGGTTACTTTCGACCGTGTTCTTCTCGTTTCGGGAGACAAAGGCGTTTCGATCGGATCTCCGGTCGTATCCGGCGCTTCGGTTTCCGCGAAAGTGGAGAAGCAGGGCAAAGGCCGCAAAGTGATCGTTTACAAGTACAAAGCTAAGAAGAACTATCGCCGCAAGCAAGGACACCGTCAACCGTACACTAAAGTAGTGATCGAAAAGATTCAAGCGTAACCGGAGCCTTCCGATGATTAAAGTAATCATTACGCGACGGGCATCGGATGAGACCATTGAATCCTTCTCTGTGAAAGGACATGCCGACTTTGCCGAATCCGGCAAAGATATCGTTTGTGCCGGTGTTTCGGCCGTAACGATCGGAACGATTAATGCCGTTGAAGAGTTGCTAGGCATTGCACCGGACACCGAGATGAAGAGCGGCTGGCTTACGGCCTGCTTTCCGGACGGACTCCCGCAGGAGCAAGAGGAGAAGCTTCAGCTGCTGCTGGAAGCTATGGTGGTCACGTTGAAATCCATTGAACAATCATACGGTTCCTATATAACGGTTAAGAATAAATTGGGAAAAGGAGGTAGACAGACATGTTGAAGTTAAATCTTCAGTTGTTCGCATCGAAGAAGGGTGTCGGTTCCACGAAGAACGGACGTGACAGCATTGCCAAGCGTCTGGGTGTCAAGCGTGCCGACGGCCAATTGGTAACGGCAGGAAGCATCCTGGTTCGCCAACGCGGAACCAAGATTCATCCGGGAACGAATGTCGGCATCGGTTCCGACGATACTTTGTTTGCGAAAGTGGAAGGCGTTGTTAAGTTTGAACGCTGGGGCCGCGATCGCAAGAAAGTGAGCGTCTACCCGGCTGAAGCTGCCCCTGTAGCAGCAGCAGTAGAAAGATAATCAACGGTGAACAGACTCCGGCAGCTTCTGCCGGAGTTTTTTTCGCTCTGAACAGTGTGTCCCATGACATTCGCCGGATCATTCTTAAGTTAGGCGGATGCAGTTCGAGTAGGAAAATGCTATACTTGAACAATGTGGAATCCATAGGGGACGGTGCAAGCCATGAGCCGGATGAAATTGCTGCAGGCATTGACATTGGTTATTTTTGTTGCCTCATTATTAAGTCTTGCTGCATTTGCGATGCCATTTTTTGCACGCTGGTCGTTCGCTGCACTGCTGGTTGTAAGCGGTTATGCTTTCCTCAGGCTGGAGCAAGCCCGCCGGCAAGCGGCCTGTGATGATCGGCTTATACAGACGGTGAGTCATCATCGGCATGATTGGATGAATGATTTTCAAGTGCTGCTCGGTTTAATGAAGCTCAAGAAATTTGATAGTATGCAGCCTTATATGGATAAAATAAAAGCAAGAATGCATCAGGAAAGCTGCATGGCCAAGTTGGGCTCTTCTTCGTTAATCGCGTATTTGATGTCATTTCGTGCGGACAAGCGCCCGCTGGAATTGGAGGTAAACGTTGAGCAGGAAATTAATCTGGCACAGCTAAATGTAGAGAAGGACGGGGTGACCTCCCTGCTGAAGGAGACCGTGGAATGTTTCTGCGGCTGTGCGCAAGGGAGCGACGGGGAACCAAACCGGCTAAGCATCGAAATAGGGCTGGAGGACACGGACTTGCTGCTTGACTTTGTCTATGACGGAAATTATCGCGAGGATCTGCTGGGAGAGGCTGTGACGGCGATGAAGAAACGCCGGAATAACAGCCGGGTTTACATAGAGGAGGAAATCGGTCAGAACCATGTCGTGCTTACCTGCCGATTTAAGAATGCAGCGGGCCGGATATGAGAACAAGCTGTGCGTATCTATACTATAGATGTAGGAAATTCGGGGTGAACCGTTTATGTTTGTAGATAAGGCCAAGATTTACGTAAAAGGCGGCGATGGAGGAGACGGAATAGTTGCCTTCCGGAGGGAAAAATATGTTCCCGAAGGCGGTCCGGCGGGTGGAGACGGAGGACGCGGAGGCGACGTCATCTTTCGCGTGGACGAAGGGCTGCGGACGCTGATGGATTTTCGGTATCAGCGTCATTTCAAGGCTCCGCGCGGCGTTAAAGGAAGGAATAAATCGATGCATGGCGCCAATGCGGAAGATATGATCGTTAGGGTGCCGCCGGGAACGGTCGTTATCGATGACGATACTCAAGAGATCATCGCCGATCTTACCACACACGGTCAAGAAGTTGTAGTCGCCAAGGGTGGAAGAGGGGGACGTGGAAATACCCGCTTTGTTACCGCCAAGCATACGGCCCCGGAAATTGCCGAGAAGGGTGAGGAAGGCCAGGAACGGTGGGTTATCCTTGAATTGAAGGTGATGGCCGATGTAGGGCTTGTCGGTTTTCCAAGCGTGGGCAAATCCACACTGCTTTCCGTCGTTTCGGCCGCACGGCCGAAAATTGCGGATTATCCCTTTACTACCCTGACACCCAATCTGGGAGTGGTGGACGTCGGGGACGGAAGAAGCTTCGTCATGGCGGATTTGCCGGGCCTGATTGAAGGCGCTCATCAAGGTGTGGGATTGGGCCATGAATTTCTGCGCCATATCGAGCGCACCCGGATCATTGTCCATGTTGTGGACATGGCTGTCACTGAGGAAGAGGGAAGAGATCCCTATGACGATTGGCTCAAGATCAACGAGGAAATCAAGCTTTATAATGCCAAGTTGGAGGAACGTCCGCAGTTGGTAGTTGCCAGCAAAATGGATATTCCTGGGGCGGAAGAGAAGCTGCAGCGCTTTAGGCAGCTTCTGCTGGAGAACCATGGAATCGAGGAAGTGCTTCCTATCTCCGCAGCTACGCGCGAAGGAATCCAGGAGCTGATCTACAAGGTGGCAGATCAATTGGACGCCATTCCCGACGCACCGCATGTGGAAGAAGTGCCGGAAGCGGAAGAACGGAAGATCTACCGTTACGAAGAAAAGACCGATACAGGCTTCACTATCCGTCGGGAGAACGAAGTCTATGTCGTTGAAAGTCCCACTATTGAGAACTTGTTGAAACGAACCCAGTTCGGCTCTCATGATGCGGTGATGCGGTTCGCCCGTATTATGCGCAAGATGGGCGTTGACGATGAATTGCGCAAACGCGGAGCTACCGACGGAACCATTATCCGGATTGGAGATTTTGAGTTCGAGTTTGTTGAGCAGGGGTAAAGACGGCCTTTAATCTGATTATAGGGGATAACCGCCCACAGGGGCTGGGCTGGAGAGACAATAGTCTCACCTGGGAATCACGATTGAAACTCGTGACCCCAAGAAATAGGCAGACCGCCTTTCCATGAGGGAAGGCGAGGCTGCGTTTTTTCTTTTTGCACATGCTCGCGGTTAATAATTGCCTATTGCCACCAAGCGGGGTATCCGTTATAATGTCCACTATATAGAAACAAAAGTATGTATGGGGAGGACGATTGGCAATATGTCCGCTAGAAATGAAAGGGAGCCTTTTTATCTGGTTAGAGAAGATATATTGCCGGAAGCCGTTCTGAAAACGATGGAGGCCAAGGACCTGCTGGCCCGGGGCGAAGCGAAGACGATCCATGAAGCTGTCGATAAAGTCGGGATCAGTCGAAGCGCCTTCTATAAATACAGAGACGGCATCTATCCTTTGAACAAGGTGGACAGGGAGAGAATTGTGACGGTCTCCATGAATCTGGAGCACCGTTCAGGCATTTTGTCCAAGGTGCTGGCTTGTATTGCCGGCCTGGAAGGGAATGTGCTGACTATTCATCAGAGCATCCCGCTGCAGGGGATGGCTAACGTCGTTATTTCTGTAGATACTTCCCGAATGGACGATCCGATTAGCGGCATGCTGGAAGCCTTGAATAATATGGACGGGGTTCGCAAAGCACTCGTCATCGGGCAGGGATAGCTTTGTCCGACCGGTTCGGGAGACCGGGAACGGGACGATTTCCACTCATTGGCGGGATACGAGAGCAGGATGGACGGGAATCTCCATTCAAGAGAACCGCGATCAGATTTATTTTAGTGCGATGTATTTCCTTGCGGGTGCCGGAATTCCGGACAGACCTGCAGTAGCTTCATTTGCCTAGCTAATAGGGCCGGGCATATATACACGAGAATAGAAAGACTGGAAGATGGGGGAATAGTGGATGAAGCCGATAAAAGCGGGATTGCTTGGTTTGGGAACGGTAGGGACGGGCGTGGTCCGGATTGTGGAAGGACACCAGGAAGATTTGGTCATGCAAACGGGTTCTTCTCTCACCATAGAGAAGATTCTGGTCAAGAACCGCAGCAAGGAGAGAAGCATTACTGTCGGACCGGATAAGCTTACGGAGGATCCGTGGGAGATTATCAACCATGAAGAGATTGATGTTGTTGTGGAGGTTATGGGGGGAATTGAGCCCGCCAGAACCTATATACTTGAAGCCCTGAGCCGCGGCAAGCATGTAGTCACCGCCAATAAGGATTTAATGGCTCTTCACGGGCAGGAGATTCTCGCCAAGGCAGCGGAGAACGGCTGCGATGTCTTCTATGAAGCGAGCGTGGCAGGGGGAATACCCATTATCCGTACGCTGGTGGAAGGCTTTGCCTCGGACAGAATTACGAAAATTATGGGAATTGTGAACGGCACTACCAATTATATTTTAACCAAAATGAGCCAGGAAGGGGCTTCCTACGAGGATGTTCTGAAGGAAGCTCAGGAGCTGGGGTATGCCGAGGCTGACCCAACATCCGATGTGGAGGGGCTCGATGCCGCCAGGAAAATGACGATTCTCGCCACACTGGGCTTTAACGTCAATGTATCTCTGGACGATGTGAGTGTTAAGGGAATCAGCTCGATTTCGAAAGAGGACATTCTGTATGCGAAGAAGCTCGGGTATGAAGTGAAGCTTCTTGGAATAGCGGAACGCAAGGATGACTCGATCAGCGTTACGGTACAGCCTACGATGGTTAACAGAAGCCATCCGTTGGCCTCCGTTAACGGAGTATTTAATGCTGTCTATGTATATGGCGAAGCTGTGGGAGAGACGATGTTCTATGGGCCGGGTGCCGGCGAGCTGCCTACGGCCACCTCGATTGTGGCCGATCTGGTGGCGGTAGCCAAGAACCGGAATCTGGGAGTCAGCGGCCGCAGAGTCTTTACCCCGTATAAAGAGAAGAAGCTCAGAACGGCGGAACAGGTCGATTATAAAAACTTTATGCTGCTCCATGTGGAGGACGAACCCGGAGTGCTTGCCAAAATTGCCAAAGTATTCGCACAGCATGAGGTTAGCCTGGAGTCGGTGCTGCAGCAGCCGAACCCGAACAATCCGAAAGCGGAGCTGATTATTATTACCCATGACGCCAACCAGGCGAGCATGACGAAGGTGCTTGAGGATTTCCAAACTTTGGACGGCATTGATAGAGTGCAAAGCGTGTATCGTGTGGAAGGCTGATATCCGAAGAAGATATAAATTTATAATTAGGAGTCTGAAAAGATGAGATATCTAGGATTGCTTGAAACTTACAAAGCTTATTTACCCGTAACGGATCGTACCCCAATGATTACTCTTCATGAGGGAAATACTCCGCTCGTTCGCGCGGAGAAGCTGTCGGATGAGCTGGATTTGGACGTTTATTTCAAATACGAGGGGCTTAATCCGACCGGTTCCTTCAAGGACCGCGGCATGGTTATGGCCGTTGCCAAAGCAATGGAGGAAGGAAGCCGGACGATTATGTGCGCATCGACGGGGAATACTTCCGCTGCTGCAGCCGCCTATGCGGCACGCGGCAATTTAAACTGTATCGTCCTCATCCCTAACAATAATATTGCTCTCGGCAAGCTGGCCCAGGCGATAATTTATGGCGCCAAGGTAATCGCCATTGAAGGGAACTTCGACCGTGCTCTGGAAATCGTCCGGGAAATTACGGCCAAGCATCCGATCACATTGGTTAACTCCGTAAATCCATATCGGATTGAAGGTCAGAAAACCGCCGCATTCGAGGTTTGCGATCAGCTTGGCAAGGCGCCTGATTATCTGGCCATACCGGTAGGGAATGCCGGGAACATTACGGCTTACTGGAAAGGATTCAAGGAATACAATGAGCTTGGCAAAACCTCTTCCCTGCCTAAGATGATCGGCTTTGAGGCCGAAGGTGCCATGGCCATCGTTAAAGGCGAGCCTATCCGCGAGCCGGAGACGGTAGCTACGGCGATTCGGATCGGCAACCCGGCGAGCTGGACAGGTGCCGTTAATGCGGCCGAGGAGTCCGGAGGGCAGATTAATTATGTAACGGATGAAGAAATTCTGCACGCATACCGAACCATTGCCTCCAAGGAAGGAATTTTCGCCGAACCGGCTTCGGCCGCTTCGATAGCCGGGGTGATGAAGCTCAATAAGGAAGGTTATTTTACAGGTGGAGAATCCGTGGTATGCGTTCTGACCGGACATGGGCTTAAGGATCCGAATATCGCCATCAAGAGCGTAGAATCGGAGCCGCTTGTTGTCGAAGACAACGAACAGGCCGTTATGGAAGCTATCCGTAAGCTCGAATCGTAATAAGAAACCGGAGTGAACGACATGAACAAGGCAAAAGTCCGCGTCAAGGTTCCCGCCAGTACCGCCAATCTCGGACCGGGATTTGACAGCCTCGGAATGGCCCTCAACCTGTATGCTTGGATCGAAATGAAGGCATCCGATCGCACGGAGATTCAGCTCTACGGAGATCATATGGAGCAGGTGCCGACCGATAAAAGCAACTTGATTTATAAGGTAGCACAAATGGTATTTGCGGAGGCGGGAGTAGAATGCCCGGAATTGGAAATATCCGTTTACAGCGAGATCCCGCTTACCCGCGGTCTGGGCAGCAGCGCATCGGCTATCGTCGGAGCGATGGCGGCGGCGAACCGGCTGATCGGCAGTCCGCTTTCGGATGACAAGCTGTTCCAGATGTCCAGTGCCTTGGAGAAGCATCCCGACAACGTCGGTGCTTCTTTGTTCGGAGGCATTATAACGGCCTATTGGGATGGTTCGCGGGCGGAATATATCCGGATAGAACCGCGGCCGAATCTAGAGGTGCTCGTCGCTATTCCGGAGTTTCATCTGTCTACGGACAAGGCGAGGAAGGTTCTGCCTGAGCAGGTTCCTCTGAAGGATGCCGTCTTCAATGTCAGCCACACTTCCTTGCTGGTGGCTGCATTATGCAGCGGACGATATGATGTCATACGCCATGCGATGAAGGATGCGCTTCACCAGCCTTACCGTGCCTCCTTGATTCCGGGAATGAAGACAATACTGGACAAGGCTACGGATTATGGGGCATTAGGAGTAGCTCTTAGCGGGGCAGGACCTACGCTTCTCGCTTTAGTTGACGCGGAGAGCGAAAGCCGTTCCGAACTGGAGCATTTTCTGTTATCGACGCTGCAAGGGGAGGGAGTGCCGGCACAGACGATGTGGTTGAAGCCTGCCCTGCATGGGGTTGAAGAACTCAATCATTTCGATGAGCAGCGGAGCTTCCTGGATAACGTGCGTAACAGCCCGGAAGCCAGGCTATGAACTACCGGTTTAGCTTCCGGGGAACAGGCCGCTGTCTTGCAATTTCGCATGGCAGGTGTTAAGATTCAGAAGAAAAAACTCGATATTTTGGCGAATTCCGACAGTAAGTATGTACTTTAAGGTTGGAATGGCCAAAGAGGATCGACAGGATAAAAAGGAGAGGTCCGGGCGTGACCAAAATAGCCTTTCTTGGACCCGAGGGAACGGTATCTCAAGAGTCTGCACAATATTTTTTCAATAACGAGTCTTACGAATATATTCCATACAGCTTTATATCGGACGTATATAACGCTACCGTATCGGGTCACACGGATGTCAGTGTCATTCCGATTGAAAACACGATCGACGGCTCCGTCAAACTGCATGTTGACCAGCTCGTTCTTGGCGACCTGCAGATCCAAGCGGAATGGATTTATCCCTCAATTCAGAATTTAATCGGTTTCAAGCAACCCCAGGAGAACGGGCTTGCGGAAATTGAGAAAATCATTTCGATCGATGTCGCTATCGCTCAATGCCGTAACTTCCTGCAGGCACATCTGCCGGAGGTCAAGTTCGAATTTGTCAGCAGCACTGCGGAGGGAGTAAGAAGAGTTCGGGAGTTGGCTTCCCCCGCTGTCGCGGCGATCGGCACGAAGCTGGCGGCTAAGCAGTATGGACTGGAGCTTCTGGCGTCCAACATTACGGATCACCAGAATAATTTCACCCGCTTCATCCTGGTGGGGAATTCTTCACCGCCGCTCAAAGTTGCAAATAAATACAAGACAACTCTGCTTGTAACCCTTCCGGAAGATTACCCGGGCGCCCTGCATCAAGTGCTGTCCGCTTTCGCCTGGAGGAGAATCAATTTGTCCAAAATAGAATCGCGGCCGACCAAGCTGAAGCTCGGAACTTATTATTTCTATATCGATGCGGAAGGATCCTTGGATTCCGTACTGATGCCGGCAGCCATCGAGGAAATCGAGGCTCTGGGCTGCCAGGTCCGTATTCTGGGCTCTTATCCCAGCTATAATTACGAAACTTCTGACACAGCACATATGGAGGTGTAGTCATCCATGTCACAATGGATCTATCTAAACGGGGAATATGTAACTAAAGAGGAAGCGACCGTATCCGTTTATGACCACGGCTTTTTGTACGGTGACGGAATCTTCGAAGGTATTCGTATTTATAACGGAAATATTTTTAAATGCAAAGAACATCTGGACCGATTGTACGATTCCGCCAAATCGATTATGCTCAACATTCCCCTGACGTACTCGGAGATGGAGCAAGCTTTAGTGGAAACCATTCGCAGGAACGGATTGAAGGATGGCTATATCCGACTTGTCGTTTCGCGCGGTCCCGGGGACCTCGGTCTGGACCCGCGGCGCTCGCCCAAAGCCAGCGTCATCATTATCGTTGAACAGCTTTCCATCTATCCGGAGGAAGCATACATTCACGGTTTGAAGACCGTTTCCGTATCGACTCGCCGCAACGTTCCGGATGCATTGAATCCGAAGATCAAATCGTTGAACTATTTGAACAATATTCTGGTTAAGATCCAGGCCAATTTGGCCGGGGTCGGAGAGGCTATTATGCTCAATTCCCAAGGGTATGTAGCCGAAGGCTCCTCGGATAATATATTTATCGTTAAGCGTGGAACCGTCTTTACTCCTCCATGCTATTGCGGAGCTCTGGAAGGAATTACCCGGGCAGCGATTATTGAAATTTGTCAAAAGATCGGGTACACCGTCAAAGAGGAACCGTTCACCCTTCATGATGTGTATGTCGCGGATGAAGTGTTCTTTACGGGTACGGCAGCGGAAGTGATTGCCGTTCGGGAAGTGGACGCACGCATCATCGGTGAAGGAAAGGCAGGCCCGATCACCACCCGTCTTCTTCAGGAGTTCCGGAATATCGTAGAAGTTGACGGTGTTAAAGTTTACGAATAATTTTTTATAAAGTACAAAGCTCCTGCGAGACGGTTTAGTCTTGCGGGAGTTTTTTTTGCGTAAAGGATGTCAAAAGCCTATTTCCTGCATACAATGTAATGTCATTTCTGGGCACGGTGAAGGTGCCGGGGGCAAGGTCAGGTTGATTCCAGCTTCAATCACCAGGCGCGGAGCGGGAGACACCGGCTACCGAAGAAGTCGGCCTGAGGCCATCGGCTCGCTCCGTACATTACAAGGAGGTTTTAGGCTTGAAAATTCATATCGTCAAGAAAGGTGAATCGCTGTATCAATTGTCGAAGAAGTACAATGTAGATCTCGACAAATTGATCGAGTTTAATCCGCAAATTGAAGACCCGGACAAAATTGATGTCGGCACGAAGGTGAAAATTCCGAGCCCTTCCATACCGATGGAACCCCCCGAAAGCGACATTGCACATAAACATATTGTTAAGCAGGGGGATACTTTGTGGAAATTGTCCAAAAAATGGGGAATTCCGCTCAAGGCTATGATTGACGCCAATCCGCAGCTTAAAAATCCAAGTATATTAATGACCGGACAATTGGTTTATATCCCCAAGTGGAATCCTGATGGGGGCAATCAACCGAATGTTCCTGGAGAAGCCTCACTGCAGGAACTGAATGTGATGGCAGAGATGAATGCTATGGCGGAGTCCAATCTTATGCCCGAAATGACCATGCCTGTACCGCCGCACAAGAAGAATACGGCCCCGATTGTGCCGGAAGCTCCAATTCTGCCGATGGCAGAGGAGGTAAAGGAAGAGATCGAAGAAGTTAAAGAAGAGGTTAAGGAAGCTAAGGAAGAGATCAAAGAAGAGGCCAAAGAAGTACAAGAACTTCTGAAGGAAAAGGTCGAGCCGAAAGAAGTCGTGGAATTGGAAGAAATAAAAGAGGTGGCGGTAGAGAAGGAAGAGGAGAAAGCATACCCGTCCGTTCTGCCGTTTAAGGAAAACATACATCAGGAAGCTCTGGAGGAGAATGTGAATTTGGTTGCCCCCTTGGAGAAAGAATCGGTTCCTCATTCATATCCTTCTATTATGTATACGGAGCACTTGTTTGAACAGTATAATGTGCCTGCCGTTGAAGCTGCCGTGGAATATACGGGCTGGGCTCAAGCGAATGCAAATGTGGAGCCGCAAGTGAGCCCTTATCAAGACTGGAGCTCCTGGCCAACGTCTAACGAGGCAGCCTTGAACGCTCCTTATGAGTATGCCAACCTCCCGCAGCTTTCGGGAGTTGACCCGAATGTACTGCCGCAGCCGCAATATGCGCCTTATTCTTACGAGTCTAAGGGTAAGCACGATTGCGGATGCCAAGGGCATCATCATGCCTCCTATGCGGATTATCCGGGCCTTCAGCCTTATTCTGTGCAGATGACAAACGTTAGCCCTATGGCGAATGTGAGCCCGGTACAGGAAAAAGGGAAGGCCGAGAATAAAAATCCGGCCGGAACTTGGCAGGATGGCGGTCATATACATTCGGCAGGACACTGGCCGCATGACGGGGGCAATGTGCAATCGATGAGCCACTGGCCGCATGACGGAGGCAATGTGCAATCGATGAGCCACTGGCCGCATGACGGGGGCAATGTGCAATCGATGAGCCACTGGCCGCATGACGGGGGCAATGTGCAATCGATG